>JAHEHW010000270.1 GCA_024639745.1 Salaquimonas sp.
GCGCAATTGCGCAAGCGATTCTTCTCTATATTCAGAACAGAAGCGCTTGAAAGATAAGCATTATTGCTGCAAGGCCTGATATTGAGAGCAGAATTGCGGACAACAGACGCGTATTATCAGTCCTAAACCGCTTTGCAATGCGCATCCCCATCAGCATCGGTAGGAGCAGAACCAGCGCGATTACGAGATCCCGAGGCGCCAGCAAGCCGGAAATAAAGAGTCCAATTAGACCGACCACGCAGCCGAAGAAAAAGAACGCGTTGAGGGTCCCGCGAATCTTGGCTGCCGGCTGCCCCTGATACAGCAGTGCCATCGGCGGCGCGCCTACGGATGTTATCGTCCCCATGGTTCCCGAAACCGCCGAAAGCAGCCAGAGATTGCGGAGCGTGAAAGCAATTCGGCGGCCAAAGCTAGCCATGATTACGGCAATCAGAATAATTATTCCGAAAACCAGCATGAACGACCTGCGATCAGGCAGGATCGAAATCAGTGCGACGGCACACAACATACCGAGAATGCGCCCCCCGAGCCCGCCAATGATTTCGGATTTCACCAGCGATTTCTTATCCTTGAATGCACCCGTCAAGGAAACAACCATGCCCATGATGAGGATGGGCGCCGGCGCGAATGCAGGGTCAAGAAGCATGAGCAGCGGAGCCGCTATCATACCAAAACCCATGCCGGTTGCAGTTTGCATCCCGGCCGCGATGAGCACCACAATGCTCGCAATTGCCAGTAGATGGAAGGCAGGCAAGTAAAAGTCGGCAACCATCAATTCACACTGGAATTCCTGTGTCCGGATTAGCATTGGAGATGCGCCTGAAAGTCCACGCGCGTGCCCCTGCCGAGCCAACAATCCAAACAGCCGCAGCCATCACGAGCCTCCACTTTTCCCGGACATGGGGCATTGTTGCCAAATCTGTGCAAGCAAGGCTCTTTCCTTATCCGGGCAAACGGTTACAATTTCAACCGGATTGGATGTGCGGGGGAACATATGCAGGATCTTTCCGAAATACCGCTTTTTTCTAGTCTTAACCCTGATCAGTCAAAGCGCTATGCGCGTTCCTGTACGTGGCGGGAATATGGCGAGAACGAACTCGTCATCGACATCGAGGATGAGACCACGGATGTACGTTTCATTGTTCAGGGCAGCGTCCGGATCATCGTCAGGATTGCGCTAGGCAAGGAAGTGATCCTAAACGAAATGGGCAAGAATTCGTTTTTCGGCGAGATTTCAGCTATCGATCAATCACCGCGCTCGGCCAATGTTACCACCCTGACCCGCTCGCGGATATGCACAATGCCCGCATCGATATTTCGAGAGATTCTCAGAGAGTGTCCCGACGTCACGATGGAAATCCTGAAATTGCTGGCGAACCGGGTAAGGGAACTCAATACCCGACTTGCAGAGCATTCGTTCTTGCAGGCAAAGCACAGGCTATATTCCGAACTGCTTCGCCTATCGAAACCGCGGGCTTCCAATCCGCAGCAGCGTATTGTTTCGCCGCCGCCGACACAACGCGAACTCGCTGAAAGAATTGGCACTAGACGGGAGGTTGTCTCGCGAGAGCTCAACGCTCTGCAGCGTCAGGGTCACATAGAAAAATCGAAAGGTGGGATTATCGTCAGCAATGTCGGCGAATTACAACGACGAATATCCGATGGCTGGGAAGGCGCCTGATTTCTTTGCTCACAAGGCCGAAGCATACATGACGGCCTCATGAAGCAGGCAGCAGAGTCTCGACCAATTTTGCCCAATACGACGTACCATGCGGTATCGCCTCATCGGAGAAATCATAGGTGGGATGATGCAACCCGGCCGTCTCACCATTGCCGACAAAAATATACGCGCCGGGCCTTTTCTCGAGCATATAGGCGAAGTCTTCACCGCCCATCATCGGCGTCGCATTGCCGTTGACCCGTTCGTCACCGGCAATAATACGCGCGACTTCAAGCGCGTTCTGTGTTTGATCGGCATGATTGAATGTGACGGGATAGCCAACCCTGAAATCGATGGAAACACTGGCCCCGGAAGCTACCGCTATGCCTTCTGCCATCTCTCGAAAACGTTTCTCGGCAAGCTCGCGGGCTTCAGCGCCCAAGGTCCGAATGGTGCCGTTCAGCATCGCGGTTTCAGGAATGACGTTATACGTATTGCCGGCATGAAATTGCGTGACCGAAATAACTGCTGGGTCGAGCGGGTTGATGTTTCGGGCCGTTATTGCCTGCAACGCAGAGACGATCTGCGCCCCGACAACAACCGGATCAATTCCCAGATGCGGCATGGCGGCATGCGACCCCCTGCCCTTGATTGTCACCGTAAACTCATCGGTCGATGCCATGATCGGGCCCTCGCAAATTGCAAATTGGCCCACTTCAAGGCCAGGCAGATTGTGCATCCCGTAGACTTCTTCGATGCCGAAGCGTTCCATTAGACCATCTTCGACCATCGCCTGCCCGCCGGATCCGCCTTCCTCAGCCGGTTGGAAAATCAATATGGCAGTACCATCGAAGTTGCGCGTTTCGCATAAATATTTGGCAGCGCCAAGAAGCATGGCGGTATGGCCATCGTGACCACATGCGTGCATCTTTCCTTTGTGTCTCGATGCGTAGGGAAGGTTCGTCATTTCTTCTATCGGTAGCGCATCCATATCTGCGCGCAAACCGATAACACGCTGCGATTTATCGCCGCCACGCCCTTTGACAACCCCGACAACGCCGGTTCTGCCAATCCCTTTAACAACCTCGTCACAACCGAAAGTTTCCAGCTTTTGCGCCACGTCCTGCGCGGTCTCATGCACATCGTATAACAATTCCGGATTGGCATGGTAAGCGCGCCGCCATTCGGTGATTTCGTCATGCAATTCGGCCATTCGATTGAGGATTGGCATGCGGAACCTTTCTTGGACGAAGACAATCTGACACAGGATCGACGCATTCCCACGTTCTAACGCGCTCGCGGCATTGCCAGGTACACGACACATAATGCAGGGTGCTTGGGTCTGCAATGCAGCGCGATCAGTGACCCGGAGAAGAAATAGCGACACGATAATGTCTAAAGAGCACCAACAGGCTAGATGCGGCCCAAGATTTCGGATGCCCGGGACACTCTCGGTGTATCTGTTCCTACTCTCTTTCCTGCTTCTAATACCGGGACTTGCTCAGGCGCAATCCGGCGCGAAAATCGACTGGCCACCATCAAAGCCATTTCTCGCGATGGATATAGATAGCGGCGAAGTGCTGATGGAAAATCAAGCCTTTCAGCGCTGGCATCCCGCCTCTCTGACGAAACTGATGACAGCCTATATTGTCTTCAAGGCAATTGAGACGAATGAAATCGAACCAGGCTCCCCGGTCACGATCACAAGCGCCGCGCGCAAGATGCCTCCAAGCCGCATGGGATATCGCGAGGGAGTTCAGTTACGTTTCGACAACGCCATCCGCATTCTCATCGTCAAAAGCGCTAACGACGTTGCCGTAGCGATAGCGGAATCCCTGTCCGGTTCCGTTGACGCTTTTGTAGCGAGAATGAACCGGGAAGCACAAAATCTCGGATTACAGGATACGCAGTTTGTCAATCCAAACGGCCTCCACGATGAAGCTCAGTACACATCGGCGCGTGACCTCGCCATTTTGGCCCGAACCATTCTCAAACGCTTTCCGCAATATCGCGATCTGTTCGCCAGTCCGACACTGCGTTCCGGTGATCACCTGCTATATTCCTACAACCTTCTGCTCGAG
>JAHEHW010000271.1 GCA_024639745.1 Salaquimonas sp.
CTTGAGAAGGCACGAGCCGAAAGTCCGCTCGAATTTTCAGGCTTTCGCATTGAGTGGGAAGCGGGGCGGGCTTCCGCGCTCGATACAGCTACGATCCAAGACGGCCGTGACATTGGCAATTTGATCATCACTAACCTCCAAACTGGGGCAGATGCAGTGCATGATCTCACTTTCGCCTTCGTTGCCCATGCGTTTCATCCTGAGCTCACCATCGCGAAATAGATCTCAAAGCGACTAATTTTGTCTCGAACACCACTTTGCCTTGCAGTATTGAGTGTTCGCGGGGGGAGACTCGACCTGAGAAAAGCGTGTCGCATATGCAGCATTCAGCGTATAAATTAAAATCTCAAAGGTCCGCAGAGCTGACATTTGAGTCAAATACCGTGAATGTCCGCTTCCCGCCCTTTTAAGACATTCACATAAGGTCAGATTTCGGCCCACACCTGCCCTGTGCGCCGATTCAACTAAAAGCGCCTGCTTCTGGCCCGAAGCAGACCATGTGCGCATGTAAGCCAATAAGCCTCGCCGTCTATTGAAATACTTTTTGAAACTGACGCTCAGAATCGACTGCAAACGCTCATTCTGACATCTTCATATCTGAATCAATTCTTTTGAGAATAATCATCAGACCACTTTGACCGAAAGATTTCCAATGCCTTCGATGGAAGCCTCTAGGAGATCCCCCTTGCTGACAGGACCAACGCCTGAGGGCGTACCTGAAAGAATAACATCGCCAGCCGCCAGTTCAAAATATTCTGAAAGGTAGGCGATCATTTCCGGCACCTTCCATATCATCTGGTTTAGGTCGCCTTCCTGACGCAACTCGCCGTTCACGTTCAGTCGTACCAAGCCATGATCCGGATGACCAATTTCTCCGACACTATGTAACGGTCCGATGGGACCGGAACGCTCGAAAGCTTTCCCGATTTCCCAGGGACGGCCAAGTTTCTTGGCTTCGCCCTGCAAATCTCTCCGCGTCATGTCGAGACAGACCCCATAGCCAAAGACATGATCCAGTGCCTTGTCTTGGGCAATGTCAGTTCCGCCGGATTTCAGAGCCACAGCCATTTCAACTTCATGATGCACGTCAGAAGAACGTGGCGGATAGGGAAATTCGCCAGAAGGATCCAGATTGTTAGGGTTCTTTTGGAAGAAGAAAGGCGGTTCACGGTTAGGATCATGCCCCATTTCGACTGCGTGGGCGGCGTAATTCCGGCCAATGCAATATACCCTCCGAACCGGAAAAAGATTGTCGGTCCCACTAACAGGTATCGCAACAATCGGCGGGGTATCGATCACGAAGTCTGACATCTGTGCCTCCCTAGTAACAGCGATTTCGTCCCTTCCATTAAACCGTCATTTCGACCAAATCAATCACAACCAATTTTTTTCTTTAGCGTGTGATGTTGCCAAAAGGGGATCGATCGTGGATATATGGGACCAATTTGCCCAAATTGGTTACCCAATTTAACTATGAACATACTCGCCAGGTCAAAGAATCCAGAAGAAACCGATGCGAAATCAGCGCTTCGTAGGCTGATCACTGAAGGTCAGTACGAGGCAGGGGATCGGTTGCCTTCCGAGCGCGATTTGATCCGTGAACTTGGCATATCCAGAAATACACTGCGCAAAGCGTTGGGAGATCTCGAGCGTGACGGCATGATCTGGCGTCATGTCGGCAAAGGAACGTTCGTCAACAGTCCGCAAGAATCGAAAACACCCGACAGACTTGCATTCTTGGGCCGGCAATTGACGCCGGTTAAGATTATGCGGGCGAGGCTCGCCATCGAGCCGGCAATAGCGAAAGAGGCGGCCATCAATGCGTCCGGTGAAGCTCTTTCGAAAATGTATCTGGCATTGGACAGGGAACGAGCAGCGTCCAGTTGGAAAATGTATGAAGAGCAGGACGATGAATTCCATCGTGCGATTGCCCGCGGTAGCGACAATCTCCTCCTGCTTTCAATTTTTGACGAACTCAACGCAGTTCGCCGTTCAGTTGCCTGGGGCAAAGTGACCCGAACATCGGAAAAGCCTTCAAACGACCACACGAGCTTCGCGGAACATGAAGCAATCGCCGAGGCAATTGCGGCACGTAAGCCGTCGGATGCCTATGACTTGATGCATCAGCATTTGCGGTCCGTGTCTGCCAGATTATTCGAGGAGATCTGAGGAACCATCGCCATTTTGGTTAGTCGTGGCGAGGCAAGTATCGGGAAACGATGCAAAATCTGACTAACATCCGAGTTCTCAGGGAGGAAATAATGAGAAATCTGATTAAGAGAATAGTCGGCATCGCTACGGCAGTACCAATTGCTGCGGTGCTGATGTTTTCAACAGCCCATGCAGAAAAGCTGAGAATCGCCCTTGCCGAAACGCCTTCTGATGAATTGGCCGCTTTCTTCGTGGCACTTGATCGCGCCAAGGCAAATGGTCTCGATTACGAATGGACGGCATTTTCGGATGAAGAGCTTGCAATCCAGGCCGTCTTAAGTGGTCAGATGAATATCGGTTTTGGCACACCATACGCCGCCATGCAGAAATCCAAGGCGCCAATTCGTATCATCTTTCAGCTTTCCAAGCTCAAATTTTTCCCCGTTACCACAAAGAAATATAGCGAGCTTAAGGACCTGGACGGGGAGCCAATTCTTCTCCATTCACGCGGCGGCGGGACGGATTCGATTGCCAACGTGATTGAAGACAAGATAGGCATCAAATTCGGTGATCGCTCTTATGTGCCGGGGTCTGCGAACCGCGTTGCAGCGCTTGTCGCAGGACAGGCCGATGCAACGATCATCGACTTGTCTAACAAGAACAAGATAATGGCCAAATTCCCGGACAAGTTTAATGTCCTGCCGATGTTTGAAGTCGATTCAAGCGATGAGGCTCTTTTTGCCAACCTGGACTGGATCAAGGAAAATGAGGAACAGGTCGACATCTTCGTGAAAGCGCTTCTGAGCGTCTATCAGGATATGGCCAAGGACCCCACCATTATCAGCCGTGAAACCAATCCCGATGGTCCGATCGGCCAGTTGCCGAAGGAAATTCTAGATGGGCTGGATGCTTTCTACACCAATGCTGTCGAGGGTGGTCTCTATGATCCCAACGGCGGCGGCCGCAAAGCGGCGCAAGCAGATATGGAATGGTACTCGCAGGCCGGGCAGTTGGAAGGCGACCCATCGACCTTGAATATCGAAGACTTCTGGTATCTAGCGCCTCTCGATGCCGCAATGGCTCAGTAATTATCCTCTTGCGCCCGCCTTATCCCGGCGGGCGCGCATAAGTCCTATGGGTATCTACTTGTGATGCAGCGGTCGTTCTTCCTGAAGATATTATCGGCGATTATCGTATTCGGCGCCTGGGAAATTGCGGGCCGCATACCCGTAAGCTACGCGTTCCCTACATTCATCGAATCGATGCAGGCTCTGTATGTGATGACGGCGAACGGAACCATTTTCACAGCATATTCCGAGACGCTTCAGCCTCTTGTTCTGGGCGTCGCAATTTCAGCATTTCTGGGTATCGGCATTGGTTTGTGGGTTGGGTTGAGCGCCCGCTTTGATTGGCTTTTCTCGCCGATATTCATCGTCGCGCAGGCGGCTCCTTTGGCCGCGCTCATCCCGTTGCTGGTTATGGCTTACGGTATTGGCCTTACGTCAAAAGTCTTCGTCGTCTGCATTATGGCGATGCCCGTAATCGTTCTCAACACGGCGACTGCGGTCCGCAATACACCAGTTTCT
>JAHEHW010000272.1 GCA_024639745.1 Salaquimonas sp.
TCCAGAAAATTCCAGATTTCAATTCTGAGTTCGAGTAGCGTGTTGGCTCCGTTATGCGCGATGAAGTCGGAAAACGTGAAAGCAGGCGCATCGATATGATTGAGCGCATCAACCGATAGGCGCGGCAACTGGATTTCCCCAGTTTTCGGAATGTCCTGATAAACTGCTGCGGCACGCGGAATCGTCAGAACATTACCGATCATCTCGTTGCGGACGGCAATAAGCCCCGCCTCGTCAATCATTTTCGAGACCTTTTCCAGCGCTTCCACTGAAGTCAATGAGCGGTCGATGAAGAAATAAACGGTAACCGTGATACCTTTGTCCGCCGCCGCGCGGTCAAAACCAATATCCCGGTAGATCTGAAAGAAACGCCATAGCATCGACGCGTCCAGATCGACGATGTAATCGTGATCTGGCTCTCCCATTACCGTATCGAACAGCCGGACCTGGCCCTGCGTCTTGGAAAAATCCACAATCCGGGCGCTGGCGGGGAAATAGCCGGCCAGCGCTCCATGGGGAAAATCGGTATCGAATACCCGAAAGCTTTCAGCACCGGAAAGCATGCAACGATCAGCCAGTATCCGAGCGAAAAGCGTCTTTCCATTTCTCGGTTCGTCAGAACAGACGATGGCAAGCGATTTGGCTATAACGCGCCCCTCGACCCGGAATCAGCCTCCGGCCTGTTCCGCATCGCCCTGATCATCCGATGAAGGCTTCAGCAGTTTCTGAATCATTTCCAGCTTTTCGAATTCCTCGTTGAGATCGCTCATCCATTTGCGGACATAACCACGAAGCACGAAGGAGTAATTGGCATCCTGCCCCTTCGGCGTCTTGTTGGCGACGAAATCCGAAAGCGTTACTCCTGCCAGATCGACCTGTTCAAAGGCCATCTCGTTAAGCTTGGGAATTTCGATCTCACGCGCATTAGAAAGACCGGCGAAATACTTCTTGTAGGTTTTTTCGTCCCACTCGAAGAAGTTGGTTTCGTTGATGAAGTTCCTCGCAACGATGTAGGAAATGCCCTTGGTGTATTTCGCCACCTCTCCCATCTCGTCGAGCGATGCGATCGAAGGGCCGATCACATGAAACAGCGCGAGATCGAATTCACCGTTCCGCGCGGCTTCCAGAACACCGATCTTCTCGAAGGTTTCGAGCGCGCGAGAAAGGTTGCCTGCCTTAAGGTCGACAACCGTAACCTTAACGGCTGCGGTGTTCAGGGTGTCGAGAACCTTCATCTGGTCGCGCACTTCGTGCAGATCGATAATCTCGGTGATGGACGGATAAAAGCGTTGAAGCGTCCCGCGCGGGTTTTCGGTATCGAAAGCCCGGGCGAGCACATTACGGCGGCCCAGAAAATCCAGGAGCGCACGACACAAAGTCGTCTTGCCAACGCCGCCCTTGTCCGCGCCAACGAGTATCAGAGTAGGTTTCATGGTCTCGGCCTTCCTCATTATCTTCTACGATTCTTAGAGGATACGTAACCGCTAGACAACATGAAAAGACCGGCAGCCAGACTTGACTGCCGGTCTTTTCCCAATCGGAACTAGTCCCCCAAACGATCAGGAATGAGGGTCAAGAATGCCGCGTTGTTCCAGCTCAACGATGATATGGTCGGCTGCTTCTTCCGCGCTTGTCTGAACCGTGTTCACGGTAATTTCAGCGGTTTCCGGCGGTTCATACGGCGAGTCGATCCCGGTGAAGTTCTTGATCTCGCCGGCCCGCGCTTTCTTGTAGAGCCCTTTGACATCCCGCGCCTCGGCCACCTCGAGTGGGGTGTCGACGAAAATTTCCAGAAACTCGCCGTCCTCCATGATCTGGCGGGCCATCCGGCGTTCGGAGCGGAACGGAGAGATGAACGAGACGAGCGTGATGATGCCCGCTTCGGTCATCAGCTTCGCGACCTCGGTGACGCGGCGGATATTTTCCACCCGATCCGCATCGGTAAAGCCGAGATCCCGGTTCAGCCCGTGACGGACATTGTCGCCATCGAGCGTGAAGGTGTGTTTACCGATTGCCGAAAGTTTTTTCTCGAGCAGATTGGCGATCGTCGACTTGCCGGAACCGGAAAGGCCCGTGAACCAGAGGACAACCGGCTTCTGATTCTTCATTCTCGACCGCGCAACCTTCGAGACATCCATGGCCTGCCAGTGAATGTTCGAAGCGCGGCGAAGCGCGAAACGGATCATTCCCATGCCGACGGTCGCATTGGTCAATCGGTCGATCAGGATGAAACTGCCGGTGTCGCGATTTTCTTCATATGGATCAAAGACGATCTTCCGGTTGATCGCGATATTGCACTCGCCGATTTCGTTCAGTTCGAGATTCTTGGCCGGCTGCTTTTCGAGCGTATTCACATTGATCTTGAATTTGGGTGACGTGATCGTCGCCTGCGCAAGCTGGGCACCCGATTTGAAAGCGTAGGAACGGCCGGGAAGCATTGGATCTTCCGCCATCCACAAGATCGTCGCCTCAAACTGGTCGGCAGCCTCCGCCGGCGACTGCGTAGCACAAATCACGTCTCCCCTCGAAATATCGATCTCATCCTCGAGACAAAGCGTAACGGACTGACCTGCAATGGCTTCGTCCAACTCACCATCCATTGTAACGATCGATTTGACGCGGCTTTCCTTCGCTGACGGCAAGGTCTTGATCGGGTCACCGGTCTTCACGGACCCGGAAGAGATCTGACCGCTGAAACCACGGAAATCGAGATTGGGTCGGTTGACCCATTGCACCGGCATGCGAAACGGTTTTTCGATCTCGACCTCTTGAACTGGCACCTCTTCCAGATGGGCAAGAAGCGTCGGTCCGTCATACCAGGGCATGTTCGAGCTATTGTCGACGATATTATCGCCCTTGAGTGCTGATACGGGTATCGGAACGATATTGAACGGCAGCTCGCCGTCACGCGCCAGCAGCGAGGCAAACTCATCGTAATCCGCAACGATTTGATCGAAAACGGATTGGTCGTAATTCATCAGGTCCATCTTGTTGATGGCCAGCACCACATTTCTGATGCCTAGAAGCGAAACGATAAAAGAATGTCGCTTGGTCTGGGTCAGGATTCCCTTTCGCGCATCGATCAGAATAACGGCCAAGTCCGCCGTCGAAGCACCTGTCGCCATATTGCGTGTATATTGTTCGTGTCCTGGCGTATCAGCAACAATGAACTTCCGCTTGTCGGTCGAGAAAAAGCGGTAGGCAACATCAATGGTAATGCCCTGCTCCCGTTCCGAAGCCAAACCATCGACGAGCAGCGCAAAATCGATCTCTTCGCCCTGGGTTCCGACTTTCTTGGAGTCGCTTTCGAGAGCGGCAAGCTGATCCTCAAAGATCATCTTGGACTCATACAGCATTCTTCCGATCAGGGTCGATTTCCCATCATCCACGCTTCCGCAGGTGAGGAACCGGAGAAGCGATTTTTCTTCATGCGCGCGAAGGTAACCTTCGATATCCGTTGCAATGAGGTCTGATTTGTGGGCCATCAGAAATAGCCCTCCTGCTTCTTTTTCTCCATCGACGCCGACTGGTCATGGTCTATCACACGTCCTTGCCGCTCCGAAGTCGTGGTCAAGAGCATTTCCTGGATGATTTCCGGAAGCGTCACCGCATTGCTTTCGATCGCACCCGTTAACGGATAACAGCCAAGCGTGCGGAACCGCACCATCTTTTTTTGCGGCACCTCGCCATTCGCCAAAGGCATGCGGTCATCGTCGACCATGATCAACGTGCCGTC
>JAHEHW010000273.1 GCA_024639745.1 Salaquimonas sp.
TCACATCGGATCGGGTCGACGCTATCGGTCGCAACGGTTCCAATCGCCCGGACATAACGCCAGTCCGGGCCAGTCACCGAAACCACGCCGCCGGTGGCATAGCCCGTGATCGCCGCCCGGGGCGCGTCGGGATCGGCGAGCGAGATTGTAAACGCATCCAGCGCCTCGACGATGGCAGCAGGTGCCGTCGTTTCATCCGCACAAGGGCCGAAAGCAGGCCCCTGCGCGGATACGTTCGTCGCCACGAGGGAAAATGCGAGAAAGATAAGCAAAACGCTGAAGAGGGCAGACCTGACCAAGCCCAGAAACGACACCGCGTGCATCACGATACTCCCTTATTGTTTTCCGACACGAAGAGGCGCCGTGACAAATTTTCGAAATACCTGGGATCATGTTGAGATCCCGGAACAGAACCTCAAAGAGCAGTCAGTAGTGCCTTACGCCCTCTGCCGCCAGCTTGAACTTCTTTGCCAGTGACCTGTCCTCGGCCATCCGGGTTGCCCGATGCAGAGAAGGCAAGGCCCGGATGTCTCAGGAAAACCAGCCCTTGACCTTGCCCCATACGGATTTTTCTTCCGTAACTTCGACCGGCGCATCTTTCACGACATCGCTGCCGCTGATGACTGGAAGGGGTTCACTTTCAAATTCTTCCTCGCCAGGCTGCACTTGCGCCATCCTGACTGTCTCCTCGGTCATAACAGACGCGAAAGATGTCAACTTTGCCAGAGTTTTTGGACCAGCAATTCCGTCAGCTTCCAGACCGTTTGCGGCCTGAAATTCCATCACCGATTTTTTCGTGCCTGCACCAAATATCCCATCTGCTTCTATTCCGAGGTCCGCCTGCATTTTCTTTACCGTATCGCCACGGGTGCCGACGCGGAGAAGAACCAGTTCAGGCAAACCGAGCGCAGTGAATGTATCCGGACCCGCAATACCATCCACGGCGAGCCCAGATTTTTTCTGGAACTCTTTTACAGCTTTTTCCGTGCCAGGGCCAAAGTCACCGTCGGCGGAAACGCCGAGCTTCTCCTGAAGACGTTTTACGGGTGCGCCTTTCAGGCCGCGTTTCAGAAAGGACATGCTGTTACTCCTGCAGTTTTAAATGAAATCCTGGCAGCAACTTTGGCTCAAACGACAGGAAGAATCCAGCTCCCGAGGTATTTTTCGCCTCTAAGGCCGTTCCGCCCGGCCTTGTGTTTCCGGATTGCTAAAGTTCAGGCTGAAAGCTACGCTTTTGAGATAGATAAAGATAGTCGCATACTTTTGGCAATGACTGTGGGAGCAGACAAATGGAACAACTCATCGGCCAGTTAATCGGCGGCGCCTTGGGAGGAACTGCGGGCGGGAAAGTCGCCTCCGGCAGTGACATGGGAAATCTGGGCAATATTATTGCAGGTGCAATTGGGGGTGTCGGCGGTGGACAGTTGCTCGGTGGGCTTCTCGGTGCGGCCGGCGGAGATGCCGCTGCAGGTCTTGATATCGGTGCTCTGGCCGCAAACCTCGTAGGCGGCGGCGTTGCCGGGATGATCGTTCAGGTCGTGGTCGGAATGGTTGTCAAGAAAATGCGTGGCTGAGACTAATTTCGGCGGTCCACAGGACCAGCAGAAAGCGGATGGGCCGAGCTCGCTGGGGGTTCAATACACGCAACGCAACACCGCCGGAAGTAAAGCGGCCGATCGCCCTCGGGTTATCTGGCTCGATCTTGGGCGCAGCGCGGCACTGCTTGGCATGATCGTCTTTCATTTTTCCCGCGACATGGAAATGTTCGGCTGGCTAGCGCCCGGAACGACCCTGTCCGGCGGATGGGCCCTGTTCGCGCGGCTGATCGCCGGATTATTCATCTTCCTGTCCGGCATCAGCTTCGTCCTCGCCCATCGACAGCGCTTCAATTGGCGCGCGTGGGCAAGGCGAACCCTTGTGATCGCCGGGGCTGCAAGCCTTGTGACACTGGGGACCTATGCCGCATTTCCCGGACAGTTCATCTATTTCGGCATCCTGCACGCGATTGCTTTTTTCAGCGTCGTTGGGCTTATTTTCCTGCGGGCGCCTGTTTGGCTGACGGCAAGCGCGGCTTTTGCGATGCTGGTCGTGGAGGTCGCCTTCGGTAAGTCCCTTTTTTCGACGCCCTGGCTCGCGTGGACCGGATTGAGCGCCGCCGTGCGACCTGCGATGGATTTCATCCCAGTCGTGCCGTGGTTCGCGGCGTTCCTGTGCGGGATGGCCGTCGCTGAAGCCGCACCACCGGCACTCTTCTGGGCAAGATCCACGGTCTCCAAAATCACACGCCTGCTCGCATGGCCTGGCAGGCATAGCCTGCTCATCTATTTGGTTCATCAACCGGCGCTGATCGCGCTGTTCTGGATCGTCAGAGAGGGTATTGGATGAGGTGTTTCGCCATCGCCCCAACGCCGTTGGCTGCGCGGTCCGCATTGTCCTGTCTGGCCTCCGAAAACATCACGTCTCCGCCATGCAGCGCAGTGACCGGTCCGTCGATGCTCTTGAAGACCGGCGCTTTAGGAATGGCAACTTCGGCAGAACAGGTCGCACAAGTCACAGGCACGGTTCAGGGCGATCCCATGGGTACACTATATGACCAGTATATCAGCGCCTGCAGCAGCTTTCGGATCCCGCGGAAGCAAGTGTCGAACCAATTCGATGACAGCAATAGCGCACCGATTCATGATTGATAAACGCCTGGTGAAATCGCCCTGGTCAAGCACATCAATCCTTCAAGGGAACAGTTCCATAACGATGCCGGGCAACCGTCAAGATTATCCCCTTCGCTCATGGTTGAACCGCCGTCATCGGCACTTCCAGCCAGTAGCCTTGGAAATTGATCCGCACGCGGTTTTCCAAGGTTTGCGGCTCTCCTTCGGCGGCTGCGAAGGGCCCGAAAGACGCCATCGGATCGAACTCACCGCTGCGGAAATGCAAGACCGCAGGGGCCGAGTCGTCGACAAATACGGATACGATCGCATGATCTCCCTCCACAGCGGATCCGTATTCACAAAGCCCGGCTTTCTCTCCATTTTGATCCGAACATGTCAGCCGTCCGATCCTGTCTTGATTGCCCCCCTTCGCTCGAACCCCGAGCGTCAGCGGGCTGAGGAACTCCGCCGCGGCCCAACCGACTGCTCCGTCTTCGAGCGAGAGGCGACACCAATCCCGATCTTCTTTGCGTTCGCACCCGAGGTTCGCGTGAGCCGACCCCAACCGAAGCCGAGCAACCACCTCCGAGGAGGTCGTGGACTCGGATCGCATATTTAGGCTGCCCGAAATGCCGCTCACAACGACGGTTGCCGCCTCAAACACCGCGGGCATGCCGTCAGCTGCACCGTCGGAGACTGGCTCCAGCAAGGCGATATGGTCGTTGGCGTTCAGCGTGAGTTGCTCGAGGTACGGATCGTAAGCTACCGAAACCGCCCCCTGGAAGAGCGCCAGCAGTGCCTGTTCCTGCGCGTCTATTACTGGACCGACACAGGCCATGTGCGTAGTCGCGAAAGGCGCGGAAATGGTCAAGACATCCTCCGCATGGTTGCCCTGACCGGTAAACCGGTTGCAACCGGTCGTCCCGCTTAAGCTACCATCCTCGCCGATGCGCAATTCGGCGTTACCGAGCGCGACCGACTCGTCGATGCTCAGAATCCGCCAGTCACTCGCGGCGGCGGCGCCGCTCACCATCGCTCCGAAGATCCCTGCGAAAACGAACGTTAGGTTCCGAGAAGGTCT
>JAHEHW010000274.1 GCA_024639745.1 Salaquimonas sp.
CGAGAATCCGGGTTGGCCTTCAGAGGAAATCTGGTCTGGCGGCAAGAACGTCGTCGTCGTTGGCGGCGGCGATACTGCTTCGGATTGCATCGGCACCGCCTTTCGTCAGGGCGCCACCCGTGTGACCCAGATGGACATTCGCCCCGAGCCACCTCTGCAAGAAGACAAGATGACCGTATGGCCCTACTGGGCAACCAAGATGAGGACCTCGTCCTCCCAGGCAGAGGGTGCCAACCGGGAATTCGCCGCAGCCACGCTGGAATTCGTCGGCAAGAACGGCAGACTTACCGGCGTGAAATGCGCCCGTGTCAACGAAAAGCGCGAGCCGATTGAGGGCACCGAATTCATCATCAAGGCCGACCTTGCCTTCCTGGCAATTGGTTTTTCCGGGCCTAACGAGGAGACCTTCCTCAAAGAAATCGAGATGGAGATGGATACCGACCGTCGCGGCGGCCGCTCGATCCACGCCAATAAAGATGATTATCGGACTTCCGTCGACAAGGTCTATGCGGCCGGCGACGTGCGCCGCGGCCAGTCGCTAGTGGTTTGGGCAATTCGCGAAGGCAGGCAAGCAGCACGCGCTATTGATCTTAGCTTGATGGGCTCCACCACTCTGCCGAGATAAGCGCGATGGCTATCGAAGCCAGGGATTAGGAAGTCTTCATCTGATTTCGCAGTCCCGACAATGTCAATTGCTAGGGGTGGCGTTTTCCTGACTCGCATCAATGCCCGGCAGGGGGTCACGGAAAGATCTGAAGGACATGCCCCGCATATTGGCAAGATAGGGTTCTGGCGTCTCCGTCTGACCGACGTCAAAGGCCGGCTTCCCCCAGGCAGCGTCGATACGGCCGTCCCTCGGTTGTGCCGACACGCCACGGCTCACCAATTGAAAACTCGTACTTTCGCGCGCAGATACATCGCTCAGGATATCTGCGCCGCCTTCAAGCGCCTCGCCGCCATCGGCATTCGGATTGCCCAAAGCGATAACGACGGTCTTGCCAGTTCCTGCCGGATCGTATTGCGGCACCCCCGACAACTGGAAATCACCGACATTGCCCAATGCGGAAACAAGCGAATCCTTGCCAAAGCCGGTAACTTTCTTGATCGCTTTTTCAACATAGAAACCGAGCTTGATCTTGCCGCTTGCGGTCATGTTGATTCCGTCCGATGTCCTCAGACTCACGATTTGTCCGTTGACGTCGGGTCCCGAACGGACATAACGCCCCTGATCGTCGACAAATCCGTCCCACACATCGACGAAAAGACCGCCAAAGCGCTCGACTGTGGCGCGATAGGTTTCGTTGAATTTCAGATAATCGGCATTCATGCTGGATCGCGACACCGGTGGCAGTCCGACCCAAATCAAAGGCACTCGTCGCTGGCGGATATTAGTCGCAAGTACGTTCGTGCGCGCATCGTATTCAGTCTGCCATTCAGGAGTAAGCTTATGTAGCCGTTTTCCCCCTTTACGAATCATCTGCCTGTCGTTCATGCCGACAAGCAGAACGACCGCTATCGGTTTGACCTCCTCGACAATCCCGCCAATCCTGGCTGGCCACTCATGCACATCATCGCGAACAAGGCCCGAAAGGGCAACGCTTCGCTCGACGATTGTTATTCCCGGATTTTCCGAAAACATCGACTGCAGACCGGCAGCGAGATGACCTGCCATGAAATCCCCTACGACGAGAACCTTGGCGGCATCTTCAAGCTTTTCGACTTCCTGTGCCGCAGCTAACTTCGCCGCAGCGACCTTGTTCTGGCTCGAAACGTGGGAACCGGAACCCCGCCCGCCATCGCCAACGCTCACCCGCTTGGCAGGAGAGGAGCGCTTCACCTGCTGACGGTTTGGCTTCTTGAAGATGTTTCTACCGAAAAGGAGTTCAAGCAGCGTCTTACGCTGGCCTTGGCTTTGTGCATGCGCAACATCCGCAGAAATCGGCGAGACGTCCGGCAGGACGACACCAACCACTGCGAATAAAACAAAAACGATCGCGAGCTTCTTAATTGCGGACAAAGCCGCCTCTCCTTCCAGGGTAACCGTTCAGCAGCAACAAACCGTAGAACCAGGACGCGTTACTCCGCTAAAGACCGAGCCGCAATCTAGCGAGAACTTTCTGCGATGGAAACCCGTCGGTTTCCATGCCCGCTCGCCGCTGAAACGAGACGATGGCCGCTTTCGATCCGGAGCCGATATTCCCATCGATCTTGCCATCATAGAATCCGAGCGACTGCAATCGCTTCTGCAGCTCTACCCGCTCGTCTTCATCGAGAGGCTGATAGGGCCGTGGCCATTTCTGGTAAAAAGGCTCGCCCCCCGCGATGCGATCCGCAAGATACCCGACAGTGAGAGCGTATTTGTCCGAATTGTTATACCGCTTGAGAACATAAAAATTGCGCATCATCAGGAAGGCGGGACCATTTGGGCCTTCGAAAAGCTTGAGAACCGCACTTTGGCCCTGGTTGCCAAAAGGAAGTCCATTAGGGCGCGTCACGCCCATCCGCTCGAAATCCCTGATCGTGTAGCCATCATCATTTGCGAGTTTCATGTTGAAGCCGCTCGGAAGGCGAACCTCATAGCCCCAGGTCTGGCCTGAAACCCAACCGTTGCGTTTCAGAAGATTCGCCGAGGACGCAAGCGCATCCGGGACCGAATTCCAAACATCCCGGCGTCCGTTGCCATCGATATCGACGGCCCAGGCCTGGTAACTCGTCGGAATGAACTGGGTATGTCCCATAGCGCCGGCCCACGACCCGACGAGATCCTTCGCGCCGATGTCGCCATTTTGAACGATCTTCAGCGCCGCAATCAGTTGCTGCCTCGCGTATTTTGCCCGGCGCCGGTCGGCATAGGCAAGCGTCGCCAGCGCCTGGCCGATATGATGCACCGCTTCGGGACGGTCGAGATAGTCGCCATAGATCGTCTCTATGGACCAGATCGCAAGCAGAACATCCCGGTCGACGCCATAGCGACTTTCGATCAGGTCGAGCCAACGGTCGTATTTCTTTCGCAACTCCCGCCCACGTTCCACCGTGAACTTGGTCACCCGGGCATCGATGTAATCCCAGGTCTCCGACGTAAATTCCGGCTGGTAATTCGCCCGCTCGAGCACTTTTGGATCTGGCGCCGTAATACCTGCGAAAACCGAGTTGTAGGTTTGACGTGTAATTCCGCTTTTCGCGGCAACCCCGTAAAAGTTCTTTACCCAGTTCTGGAAACCCGCATCCGCACTGGCTGACGAACTGTTTCCAATCAAAAGCGCAGCTGCGACGGCAACGGCCGCCAAACCGCATTTATTCCGTTTCGTGTCACGCATCATCATCTCCTGTCGGGAATGCTCAGGCGAACTTAATCCCGACCACCTCAATGATCCGTTAACCACAAAAAACGGCGATGAAATGTTGTTAGCGGGCTTGCCGCTCAATTATTCAGTTTATGCAGACTTGCGCTTTTGAATGAGCCGCTGTTCCCACCGAAGTGCATCTTCCGCGATCAAATCCAGATCATCGAATTTAGTTTCCCATGAAAGCCTCGCCTTCAAGCGATTCGCGTTAGCGACCAGCTCCGGTATATCGCCGGGCCAGCGCGATTTCGAGATGACCGGAAAGTCCTTGCCTGATACCCTTTTGATAGCAGCTTCACACACCACTTTGATCAGATTCGTCGCGCCTACCGGCGACTGGCCTGTGCACAACGACGGATCGCAACCCGCA
>JAHEHW010000275.1 GCA_024639745.1 Salaquimonas sp.
ACTTTACGCGAATTCCGCTGCTAGCGGGCGTCAAGGAAGGCAAGATGCGCGACTTCGTGGGTCCCGGGACCGAACTCGAGATCAAGGCCGAGATCGAACACGAGGGCTCGGGGTTTGCAGTCACTCGGGCTGAAATCCGAACAGCGCAAAAACGCGTCGCCAACGCGCAGCTGACCTTCACGATCCGGGACTTTCCGACTCCGGAACTACAGAGCCTGATCAAGGGCCAGGTCGCTGATATGAAAGCTCCGGCCTGACCGAATGCCAGTGTTCGGACTGTCACACTTGCTCGATGCGGCAAAGGTTTCGATTTGGGGTGTTTTCCTTCGCGGGAATTGTTATTAGAACCCCGCGCAGCAACCGCTTACGATGATCCGTTCGTCGGCGGGATATCGGGCACGCGTCAAGCACAGACAGGAGCGCCATATGGCTTCTTCAGACGACCAACAGGCAAAGCGGCACGACGTTTGGATCACGGGGATCGGCATCGTAACCTGTTTCGGCGAAGGCGTTGAAACGCACTGGCAAACGCTTGCCGGCGAGAAAGCGCCTGCGGCGATCCAGGATACGGAGACGTTCAAACCCTATGCCGTGCACCCGTTACCGGAGATCGATTGGTCCCAGCAGGTCTCGCGCAAGGATGCCCGCCAAATGGAAACCTGGCAGCGGCTTGGCACCTATGCTGCCGGAATGGCCCTCGACGATGCAGGTCTCAAAGGTGACGAGGAATTGGTCTCTTCGATGGATCTGGTGGTTTGCGCCGGAGGTGGCGAGCGCGATATCCAGGTCGATGAAATGGTTCTGCGCGAAGCGCGGCAACGCAACGACCGCGAGATGGTGGTTAACGAACGGCTCCCGGTCGAGCTTCGCCCTACCCTGTTCCTAGCGCAGCTCTCAAACCTAATGGCGGGCAATATCTCGATCGTCCACAAGGTGACTGGCTCCTCACGCACCTATATGGGTGAAGAGAGCTGTGGCGTGACCGCGCTGCGCGATGCGTTTCGCCGCATCAGCCATGGCCAGAGCACGCATATGCTGGTCGGTGGCGCTTATAATTCTGAACGTCCGGACCTGCTGCTCAACCTGGAACTGGGCAACCACCTCTTGCGCGGCAGCACGGCGCCGGTCTTTGAGCGGCAATCCGAGGGCGGCGGCATGATTCCGGGCACTGCAGGCGTTTTTCTCGTTCTGGAGAGCGCAGAACACGCAAAGGCCCGTGACGTTACGCCGTATGCGAAACTGAGCGGCGTTGCCTCAGACCTTGGCCCGCGCGACAAGGACTCGACGCTTGAACGGGTCAAACGCATGATGGACGAACTTGATCTTTCAAATCCGAACTCGACCGCTGTGCTGAGCGGTTCCACCGGCTGTACCGAGATCACCGACTGGGAATTCGAGGCTATCCGGACCAAAGTCGGGATGGAAAGCGTCATCCGCGCCTTCACCTCGCTTACCGGCAACCCGATCGAAGCAAACTTTCCGCTTGGCGTAGCCCTTGCGGCGATGGCGCTCAAAAACGGTGATTTCTATCCACCCTTTGAGCCGGCTGAAAATCCCGCTAAGATTCCCCCCAACCAGATTCTGGTAAGCTGCCTTGGCCACTATCGTGGAGAAGGCATGGCCATGATCGACACCGCATCTTAAGCGCGGAGGCAGGTAAACAAATGGCTGGACCTTATACCGACCATCTCGGCAGACCGATCATCGCCGTAACCGGCATGGGCGTGGTCACCTCACTTGGCAAAGGCAAGGAGGAAAATTGGAAAGCGCTGACCGCCGGCAAATCCGGCATCAAGAAAGTCGAACGCTTTCCAACGGAAGGGCTTGCGACCTATATAGCGGGCACCGTGGATTTCATGGATGTCGAGGAGGTTTCGGCCCCGGGTATCTCCTTTGCCATGGCAGATTCAACCGCCGGAGAGGCGCTGGAACAGGCCGGGTTCGGAGACGATGGCTTTCCGGGGCCCCTATTTTTCGCAGCACCACCGGTTGAGATGGAATGGCAGCACCGCTTCACCCTGATGGATGAAAACCCGGTTCCCGAACCCTGTTACGAAGCTCTGCTGGAGGCTGCCAGGGCAAAACCGCACGAAAACATGCACGCGCTGATCCAGCTCGGAACCATCGCTTTCCGGCTGGCGGAGAAATATCGGACACGCGGCCTGCCGATTTCCCTGTCAACCGCATGCGCTTCCGGCGCAACTGCCATTCAGCAGGGCATGGAAGCCTTGAGACGGCGCGAGACCGGGGCGGCACTTTGCGTTGCTTCAGACGGGTCCGTAACAGCGGAAGGATTGATCCGTTTCTCATTGCTTTCAGCTTTGACCGGCAATAATGCCAATCCGGCTGGCGCTTCCAGACCGTTTTCCAAAGACCGTGACGGCTTCGTCATGTCCGAGGGCTCGGCGGCCCTCGTGCTCGAAACCCTGGAACATGCCGAGGCGCGCGGCGCCGAAGTGCTGGGTATCCTGAAAGGCGTTGGCGAAAAGGCCGACTCTTTCCACCGCACCCGCTCCAGCCCCGATGGCAAGCCGGTGATCGCGGCCATCAGCGCGGCGATCGACGACGCTGGCATCAGCCCGGATTCAGTCGGCTATGTGAATGCCCATGGCACCTCCACGCCGGAAAACGACCGCATGGAATACAATTCCCTGAAGGCCGTGTTCGGTGATCGTATTCACGAGGTGCCGATATCGTCGAACAAATCGATGATCGGACACACGCTGACGGCCGGCGGCGCGGTAGAGGCGGTATTCTCTTTCCTCACCATGCTGACCGGAACGATCCCGCCAACGATCAATTATGACAATCCGGATCCGGATATTCCCCTGGACGTTGTCCCCAATGTCAAACGCGAAGAGCAGGTCGACACTATCCTGTCGAATTCATTCGGCTTTGGCGGCCAGAACGCCTGCCTTGTGTTTCAGCGCGGCGTCGCTTAGTCAGTCAGACAAGCAAGAAAGCAATCAATCGAAACGCCAGGCTTTTCGGCCTGTCGCCAACTCGATTTCATGACAATCACGGAGGCAAGGCATTGCGCGCTCTTCAGCTCGTTTCCGAACGCGAAGTCAAGGTAACCGATATCGAGGCCCCGCCCCCGCCCGGTGAAGGCGAAGTTCAACTGCGCATCAAGGTCGTGGCGCTGAACCATATCGACGTCTGGGGGTGGCGCGGCATGGCCTTCGCTAAGCGCAAACTCCCGATGACGGTCGGCGCGGAAGCCTCCGCCGAAGTTGCAGCGATCGGGCCCGGCGTATCAGGCGTCAAGACCGGTGACCTGGTAGCCATATATGGCGCCCCCACATGCGGTGTCTGCCGCCCTTGCCGTGAGGGCCGCGACAATCATTGCGAACATCCCAAGGGCGTTCACGGCTTCCACCTCGACGGCTACGCGCGCGAGCTCGCGAACATGCCCGCGCGCAATGTCGTGCGCGCTCCGGAAGGCCTGAGCGAAATCGCAGCCGCGGTTGCGCCCGTCACCTTTGGAACCTGCGAGCACATGCTCTTTGACAATGCCAAGCTCGAGTCCGGAGAAACCGTGCTGATTCATGCCGGGGGCTCCGGCATCGGCTCTGCTGCAATCCAGCTTGCCAAACGTATCGGCTGCACGGTCATCACCACGGTCGGCTCGGACGAAAAAATCGAACCATGCAAGGCGCTAGGCGCTGATCACGTGATCAATTATAGCGAAGACCGCTTCGAAGGCGCGGTC
>JAHEHW010000276.1 GCA_024639745.1 Salaquimonas sp.
CCATTGAACGGCGACTGCCTGATGGGGTCGAAGAACTGACGGTGGTAAAGGCCGACGAAAATTCCGATCCGATCATTCGACTGGCAGTGCGCAGCGATACGCTTTCCATCGAGGAACTTAGCCGCTTGGCCGACGAAGATATCGGTAATGCGATCGCCTCCATCGAAGGCGTTGCTGCCGTGACGAGTTTCGGTGCGCAGGATGAGGTCATCCGCGTTGTCATCGATCCGGTCCGACTCACCGGTTACCGGCTTGGAATAGACGACGTGATCGATGCGCTTGAATCCGCGGATCTCAACGTACCCGCCGGCAGTTTCAAATCGGACGACCAATTGCTGCTTGTTCGTTCCGATGCCTCCGCCATAACGCCTGAAGCGATCGAAGCGATTGAAATCGCCCGCGATATCCGTCTCGGCGATCTGGCCCAGGCGTTGCCTGGTCCGGCAATTGCCGACAGCTATGTACGACTGAACGGAACAAAGGTAATTGGGCTTGGCGTGATCCGCCGGGCGCACTCGAACACGATCTCGATTTCTGCCGCAGTCGATAGCGCTATTGAACGCCTCAACCAGCGTTTCGATGATGTCGAAATCATCAAAATGTCGGACGATGCGGTGTTCATCCGAGGATCTGTCATCGAGGTGATCAAGAGTCTGGGGATCGCGGTCGCCATCGTCATCTTGGTGATTTTCATCTTCATGGGGAACCTGCGGGCAACGCTCGTGCCCGCCGTAACCATTCCCATCGCGCTTGTCGGCACGGTTGCGGCGATTTGGTTGCTCGGTTTTTCGATTAATATCCTGACGCTCTTAGCGCTCGTGCTGGCGACTGGGCTCATCGTCGATGATGCAATCGTGGTAATCGAAAACATTCAACGACAGCGTGCCAGGGGACTGAAGGAATTGGCCGCCGCGGTTGTTGGCACGCGCCAGGTTTTTTTCGCGATTCTTGCTACCACGGCGACGCTGATTGCCGTTTTCCTGCCGATTGTCTTTTTGCCTAGTGAAGCCGGACGTCTGTTTGCCGAATTCGGTATAGTTCTGGCCATATCCGTCGCCATTTCGTCCTTTACCGCTCTCACGCTTGGACCAATGATTGCGTCGCGTTTGCCGGATTCGAAGAGCGCGTCAGCGGACGAGGCCATTCCCGCTGCGGGCGAGCAGCGTGAAAACGAAACCGTTGACCGGAGCTTTGGCGGCAGAGTTAAGGCCGCTTATGCCCGTTTTCTCGATTTCACCCTGTCCGCAAGGCTATTGGTACTTGGCGTCGCGGGTATTCTAGCCGGCTTCGGATTCTGGGTTTACGATAAGGTCGATCAGGAATTGCTCCCGAGCGAAGACCGCGGTGTCATCCTCGTCTCCATGCAGGGTCCGGATGGTGTTGGTCTCGAATACATGGACCGGCAGGCCCAGAAAGCCGAAGCCGTGCTGGAGCCGTTCCGTGAGGACGGCACAATTGAAACTGTCATGTCGATCGTGGGCCGATGGGACTTGAACCGCGTGTTCATCATTGCCCCGCTTGCCGATTGGTCCAACCGTGCGCTGACCCAGCAGGAATTGGCTGCAAAGCTTCGTCCCGGACTGTCTGTAATTCCGGGCGCAAGCGCACGCATCTATGCGCCGAACAGCCTCAGCATTCGCGGTGGCGGCGGGGGCTTCGAGATGGCGATTACCGGGCCATCGCATCCGGAAATCGCCGGCGCTGCAGACATCTTCATGGAGGCGATCAGGGAAAGGATTCCGCAGCTTTCGGATTTGCGGCTTTCGTATCAGCCGACTCAACCGCAGCTTTTAATCGCAGTTGACCGCGCGAGAGCGGAGACACTCAAGGTGGATGTCGCAACCTTACAGCCCACGCTCAGAGCGATGGTCGGCGGTGTGGATGTTGTCGATCTGAATGCCGGAGATCGTTCGATCCCGCTTGTTATCGAGCCCACGACAGGGGCAATCGACGACGCCGGTGATTTGCTGAACCTGTTCGTGCCCAATCGCAACGGGGACCTGGTACCGCTTTCTTCTTTCGTGACGGTGAAAGAAGAGGGGGTGGCCGCCGAATTGGATCGGGCAGGGCAAAAGCGTGCAATCGAAATCGATGCGGAAACCGCTCCGTCCTATCCGCTCGGTAAAGCGGTAGCCGATCTGAATGCGCTCGGTGATGAGGTGCTGCCTCAAGGGTTTGGGCTGTTGTTTCTGGGTGAAGCGGCCTCGCTTGAGGAAAACAGCAATCAGGCGCTGATCACTTTTGGTGTCGCTGTGCTTATTGTGTTCCTTGTGCTCGCCGCCCAGTTCGAAAGTCCGATCAGCGCAATGGTTATCATTCTGACCGTCCCTTTCGGCATCGCTGCTGCGCTGTATGCGCTTTACTTGTCCGGTACGAGCATCAACATCTATAGCCAGATCGGCCTGGTGCTCCTGATCGGCCTGATGGCGAAAAACGGTATTCTTGTCGTCGAATTTGCGGACCAGTTGCGAGATAGGGGAATGACGGTAATGGAAGCCGTTCGCGAGGCGGCGATCATCCGCCTTCGTCCGGTTCTCATGACGATGTTCTCGACAGTTCTGGGGGCCCTGCCGTTGATTCTTGGAAGCGGCGCAGGCGCGGAAGCACGCAATGCGATAGGCTGGGTCGTATTCGGCGGACTTGGTCTGGCAACGCTTTTCACCCTGATCCTCATCCCGGTTCTTTATAGCCTGCTGGCACCGCTGTCGGCCGCGCGGGCGCACGCGGGCGTCCGGCTTGATCGTCAATTGCGCGCGGCGGAGGGCATGAGCGAGACGGAAGAGGAGCAGCCCGAGCCGAAGGCAAAGAGCAACCTGACCAAGCTTCGGTGGAAGGATGCAGCAGAATAACAAAGCATTGGTATCTCGCAAAGCGATCCGGATTTCAAAGCTGGTTTCCAATTATTCTGCTGCAAGCGGTTCACTCAGGTCGGTATCGTTTTTATAGTCGACCCAGTTTTTCCAACAGCGCCTGTAACCGCAAGAACGGTTTTCAACGGGCAGAATTCCCGAATAACTAGAGGTGAAAGTATGATTCACACGCCATATCTTCTGTTTTTGGGCGACGCTCCGGATCAATTGGCAGCCAAGGTTGCACAGGGTGTCCGTGACTGGCGACCGGAATATGCGATTGGCCAACTTCGCCTTGAGAATTGTAAGGCGGATCTGAAACTGCCCGACATGACCATCCAGGAAGCGGTGGACCAGGGCGTAAAGACGCTCGTAATCGGGGTCGCAAACCGCGGCGGCATCATTTCCCCTGCCTGGATAAACGTTTTGAACGAGGCGCTCGACGCTGGTCTCGATATCGCCTCCGGACTTCATAACTTGCTTCGCAATGAGGAGGATCTCCTCGAGAAAGCGAATGCGCTTGGCCGCACGCTGCATGATGTGCGCATTCCCACCGTGAAATACCCGATCGCAAGCGGTGTGAAGCGGACTGGCAAGCGGGTTCTTGCAGTGGGCACGGATTGTTCAGTTGGCAAGATGTACACGGCGCTCGCTCTCGAAAAGGCGATGCATGAAAAAGGCATGAAAGCCAGCTTTCGCGCGACCGGGCAAACCGGGATTCTGATCACAGGTGACGGCGTGCCTCTCGATGCGGTGATCGCCGACTTCATGGCGGGATCGATCGAATATCTGACGCCGGATAACGATCCGGATCACTGGGACCTTATCGAAGGGCAGGGCAGCCT
>JAHEHW010000277.1 GCA_024639745.1 Salaquimonas sp.
GGACCGAGTTCACGTGTGCCACGACGCAATCGCAATGGGCGAGCACTTCATACCCGCCACCAATTGCAAGGCCAGAGGGCGCGCCAACGACCGGCACTTCGCTGTAAAGCAGGGAGGCGATGCTGTCCTGAAAATCAATCAGAAAGCGGTCGATACCCTCCCAATCGGCAGCGTCGATGAACTCAAGAAACCGCTCCAGATTTACCCCTGCCGAAAAATGCTGACCGTCATTATGGACGAGGATGCCGGGACCCGGATCTTTGGAAGCAGCACGAACCATCGCCATCGAATCGGCATCGAGCGCATTGGCTTTCGAATGAAACTCAACCAGTCGCAAACCATCGTCGAGATGAAACAGGCTTGCCGAACCGGTTTCGGCTACCGGTTCCAGGGTGCGACGCATCATGTGAAAGCGAACGACACCATCGGGAAGATTCACCGGCAGATAGGCCCCATCTGCATGGCGAACCACCAATGCACCATCGGCCACCTGGTAAAACGGCTCGCCTCGAGATCGCAGCAAAAATTCCGGCACCGGCCAGCCTTCGGCCTCCAGACGCGACACGAACGCTGCCGATCCGATTTCATCGATCAGTTCGAACGGCCCCTGCACCCAGTTATAGCCAAGCTTCATTGCATCATCGATGTCCTGCGGGCTGTCGGTAACTTCGGGAATGAGGCTTGCGGAATAGCAAAGCACACGCGCGAGCACGCGCCATGCGAACTCGGCAAGCCTGCCTTCACCAGCAAAAAGGACTGAAACGCCCTCGCTCTCGGCTTTCAATGCCAGTTCCGGCAAGCTACGCTTCCTGTCGCGCCATTTGCCTGTATTGAGATCAAGCGACATCGGCTTGCCATCGATCTCCGCATAAAAGCCGCCCTTACCCTTATTGCCCGTAAAGCCGGTTTCAATCTGTTTCAGAATCAACGGATTTTCATCACTGACCAGATGAAAGGCATCACCTTCCGGAAGGATGGACCTCAAGGAACGCACCACATCGGCCATCAGATCAAGGCCGATTAAATCGTAAAGACCGAAAGCACCGGTCTTCGGAATTCCCATTGGCCGCCCGAAAATCGCGTCGGCTGCCTCTATCTCCAGGCCAAGCGCTATCGCTTCGGCGATCGCCGCCTGCATAGCGAAAACTCCGACGCGATTTCCCAGAAAACCCGGCGTATCGGCGCAGCGGACGACCCCCTTTCCAAGCGAACGGTCGCAATAGTCCGCGAGCGTGTCGATTACCTCGTCCGAAGTTTCGTCGCCGCGAACCAGTTCCAGCAGGCGCATATAACGGACTGGATTGAAAAAGTGCGTGATGCAAAACCTCCGGCGCAACTGGTCGGGCATTCCTTCGACAAGCAGCCTGATCGGTATCGTCGAGGTATTGGAAGAAACTTTCCCGTCCGGTTTCAAATGCTCCAGGAGCGAACGGTAAAGTTCCCGCTTGATGTCCAGGCGTTCGGCAATCGCCTCAACCACCCAGTCGCAGTCGACGACCTTGCCGATATCGTCCTCGATATTGCCGATTTCGATACGCCCGGCCTTTTCCGGCGTGGTCAGAAGCGGTGGGTCGGATTTCAAAATCCGGTCGATCGCACGCTCGGTTACGGCATTGCGCGAACCTTCACCGGAGGCGATATCAAGCAAAAGCACTTCATCGCCCGCGTTAGCCACCTGCGCGGCAATGCCAGATCCCATGGTGCCTGCACCGATAACGCATACTCGTCTTATCGATCCCATCACGCCTTTTCCTTGCTAGCCTTTATTACGCCGCATGCTAGGCATTCAGCCCCGCAACAAAGCTGCGCAAGAGCGAATTGACTTCCCGTGACCGCTCCACCGGGATCATATGTCCCGTCTTTTCAAGAACATGGAGTTCACAATCCGGCAGCGCCGCTGCGAGCATTTTTCCGGATTTCAAAGGCGTCATCCTGTCGTTCTGCGCGAAAACGCAGAGGCTCGGGCATTTGAGCGCAGACGCAATTTCGAGACCGCGCTCATAGGCCGCGCAGGCTTTCAGGTCGACCGGCAGAGCCTCTTGCTTGTTTCGGTGCATCACATCGATACCGAGAAAAATATTTGACGCGCCCGGCCAGGTATTATCATGCATCGCGGCCTCGGCGCCGTGACCCCATGCGATCATGGCGTTTATCGCTTTGTCCTGCTGGGTCTCCGCCATATCGATCAGGGCAGGATTGACCGGGATCGCAGCCGCAGTCGCGATGAATACCGCACCGACGACCCGCTCAGGCATCAGATGCGCTGCCTCCAGGGTGACGAGACCACCCTGACTGTGACCAATCAGAACCGCTTTTTCGCATCCGAGCGCATCCATCAGTTCGCCAAGCCATGCCGCTTCCTCCTGAACCCCTGGCAACGGCTCGCCGCTCGACAGATTATGACCTGGCATATCTGGGGCGATCACATTGAAGCCGTCATAGGCAAGCGCGCGTGTCTGCGAGATCCATGTCAGATGGCTGTTGCCCGCGCCGTGGAGAAAAATCAGAAAGGGTTGCCCTGCAACATGCGGACGGCCACCGGTTGCGACATGGATCGTCTCTCCGCGCAATTCGACCTTCATGACTTTGCTCCTGCCTTGCGAACGGCTATCTTGAGCGCCTGATCGAAATCCGCTTTCAGATCGTCAAAACTCTCAAGTCCCACGGAAAGTCGGATCATGTCGTCGGAAAGGCCACCCGCTTTCATGTCCTCCGCCGAAATATGCGAATGCGTGGTCGAGGCCGGATGGATAACCAGCGTCTTGGCATCACCAACATTGGCGAGATGCGAAGCGATATTTACGTTCTCGATAAAGGCAGCACCTGCTTCCCGGCCCCCTTTAACCCCGAAAGTCACGATTGAACCCGCCCCGCGTGGCAACAATCGCTTCGCGACCGCGTGATCTGGGTGCTCCGGCATCGACGGATGACGCACCCAGCTGATCGCCTCATGGGCCGAAAGGTAATCGATCATTTTCGCGGTGTTCTGCATATGGCGCTCCATGCGCAATGGCAGGGTTTCGATGCCCTGCAAGAGCTGAAACGCGTTCATCGGTGAAAGCGATGGTCCGAAATTATACATCGCCTCGGCCCGCAGCCGCATGGTCAGCGCAATCGGCCCAAACTCTTCCCAGAAAATGATATCATCGAGCGCATAATGCGGCGCTGTAAGCGTGGGGAACTTTTCCGGATTGCGGCCCCAGTCGAAATTACCGCCATCGACAATTGCCCCGCCAATCGTCGTTCCGTGCCCGCCAAGCCATTTCGTCAGCGAGTGAATCACTACGTTAACGCCGTGATCCAAAGGCTTTAAAAGATAAGGAGTGCAGAAAGTGGCATCCATGACAAGCGGGACGCCTGCTTCGTCCGCGATTTTCGCGACAGCCTCGACGTCCAGAACATCGAGTGCCGGATTGCCGATCATTTCACAAAAGATGAATTTCGTGTTGTCCCGGATAGCTGCCTTGATACCGTCGAGATTTCTTCCGTGTACGAAAGTTGTCTCCACGCCGAAGCGAGGCATTGTGTTTTTCAAGAGGTTGATATTCGCACCATAAAGCTGCGCGGTTGAGACGATGTGATCGCCTGCGGATACGAGCATCATCGTCGCGCAATGCAGGGCCGCCATCCCCGAGGAAGTCGCGACACACGCCGCTCCGCCTTCCATCGCCGCAAGCCGCTGTTCCAGCAC
>JAHEHW010000017.1 GCA_024639745.1 Salaquimonas sp.
TCGACGCCGCCAAGCTTCATGAAATCGCTGTCATGTGCGACAACAACCTCACCATCAACGGTCTCCTGGACATCGATCTCGACCCAGTCGGCCTCATCCTCAACCGCTTTGTTGATCGCTGCCATTGTATTTTCGGGGCGACTAGCCGCCGCGCCACGATGGGCGATGATTTCCACCGTTCGCGTCTGTGCGACGTTGTCGATGACCCTTCCCCCCACGAAGACGCCGAACACTACAGCCGCAAGCGCTATTGCTATGAAAAATGCGGTTGGTATTGCGGCGCTGGTGCGCGGGTAGCCGGTACCTTTATCTCCAGCCAAAACAGTTGCAGCGTCGGGAGAAACGCGCAGATACACTTTGTGCAGGATATCCGAGAGCGCGCCATTCGACAGCGTCGCCACAACGACATTTGCCATCCCCCAGAGCAATAGCAACACGATCGTAACAGTCGCAACACTGCGCAGATTGGTGCCAAACCATCCCGGCACGGCATTAAACAAAATGCCAGCTGCCGCTGCCACAACAAGACCGAGTATTACCCGCACAACGATCCAGATCGTTAAAGTGGTTGCAAGATGCGCCTTGTGTCCCGACAATACTCGGGCGCTTTCAGCGAAAGTCTGGCTAGGCAAACGCTTTTCAAACAGCAATAGATGTAGCGCGACAGACCAGCCGGCAAGTCGTCTGACTAGAGCGACAATCATCACCAGCAGAATTATCGCTATCACTGCAGCCGTACCAAGAAATATTGGAGGCCGGTGGGTGAGGTAGTAGTTGATGTCGTATTGCGTTAGTGAGAATGCCGCGGCCATAGCCGCAACCGCGAGAAACGGGATCGCGATGAGCAGGATGCGGATAATCAGCTGCAGGCTAAAGCCCGTCAGTTTTACAAACCGGGAAATGATGAAACGAAGTCCGCTGCTTATGACAGTTACGGCCCCCGCTTGACCGGTGCGAAGGAGGTAGGTCATCAGCGATACGTCGAGCACGGCGCCGGTAATCAGCAGACAAATGATAGCAAAGGCTGCGATCAATCCAGACGGCGTCAACAGGAACAAGGCGATGTCCTGATCGGTCAACGCGCCTTGACCCCTTGTAGCAACCGCTAGCGATAGGATAAGACTAGCGATCGGTGAAATAACTGCCAAGATAAGCAATCGCACCATCAGATGCGTCACCAAGAAAGGCCACCTGAACTCCCAAGCTTTGCGAAAGCTTGCCAAGACCTTTCTCGCTGTTTCTCCCTGATTCATGCCCTAAACACCTCGCGTCCTGCAACAAAAGATACGCCTGACAGAGAATGCGCCAGTTAGGAAGCTGAAACAGGCGAGAGCCAAACGGCTTTTTCAGTGAACAGTCGCTATTTTACGGAACAATGAATTGTAGCGCATGATTGATTTTCGGTCCATCATCAAGGTCGCGCCCTAGCTACCTAAATCACTTGCGTCAGGAGGCCAGGGAGCACTGGCCCCGCATAAATAGTTGTCGCGGTAGGGACAAGTTGGATAGATATTCTACGACAACTCAAAACGATGCTGGTCTCACTTTTCAGGGTTCGGCTCCTCCAGAACCGTCCGAGCAGCCCCAAGAGCCGCCTTTCTGCGATCATCGCTGGATGAATGCTGTTCATAATCGTCTGCAATTCTCACTGTAACCTCTCGGCTAGCAAATCTAATGTCATTCTGCTCGAACAACTCCCTGATCCGCTGATAAACGATTTTTCGAATATCAAACTGATCCCCGGGTTTGGTCATGAATTTAACACGCACAATCATAGCCGAGTCTTCCATCTGGATTACGCCTTGTGACTTCAGTGGCTGCAGAAACTTGTGACCGATTTCCGGATGCTCCAATAACTCTTGCCCCAATTTCTTGATTAACTTGCGAACCTTTTCCACGTCCGTGTCGTAGGTCAATCTGAGAGGAAGCTTCATCATCACCCAATCACGGGAATAGTTTGTCAGCTGCCTTATTTCCCCGAAAGGTATGGTGTTAAGCGGGCCGTTGTGATGGCGCAATTGCATGGAACGGATCGAAATCTTCTCCACCGTCCCTTTTGCCGTTCCAATATCAATATACTCGCCCTTTCGAAACGCATCATCGATCAGGAAGAAGGCTCCAGAGAAAATATCCTTTATAAGGGTCTGGGCGCCGAAGCCGACAGCAAGACCAACTACACCTGCCCCGGCGAAAAGCGGCGTGATATTGACACCCAGCTCCAATAGAATGAGCATCGCGGCGATTACTACAATTGTGATCAACAAGAAATTCTTGAAAATCGGCAAAAGCGTTGCCAGGCGACTTGCTCCTGCGCCGCCCGGATCGCCAGCACCGGTCATTGCCACAGTCGTTGGATCCAGCTCTTCACCTGCCTCTCTCTGAACCCAAATTTCGACAGCCCGGTATGCCAGATAAGCTGCAAAGATCACTGCACCAGCGAAGATGGCTTCGGAAACCCATCCGGTTCCGGCAATTAATCTACCCCCCCAGAGATGCACTAAAACACCAAGCCCAGTTACCCATAGCAACAGTGCTAATGTATGTTCGAACAGGATCTTGAACGAGGGTACTTCTGGTCTAGCCGCTTCGTTAGCTGAAGAAATCTCGTTACCATCAGAGATACCACTCAGCTCTTTGGAACCAGCATCAAAGGCCAAATCATCATGTTGTGGACGACGCGCCGCTAGCCGGTCGATGATCAATAGCCCAAGGCCGTACAATACGCCGCCGCATGCGAGGATAAGGAGTGGCCCGACGACAAGCCCTGCTGCATTCGGTTTATCGAGAAGCAGGCGGCTAGTCGCTACAGCCCAGGCTCCAAGGAAATAGGCAATGGCAAGCACGTGCCAGGTTTTTGACAGTAACCTGAGCCAGACCGGATTGCTGGTCCATTCATCGAAGCCTAGAATCGCCTGCGCTACAGGTTTTCGGTAAATCACCGCGACCGCCGATAATAACAATGCGGCCAGCAATGAAGATGCCATCAAGGTTAGTTTGTGAGTGTCGCGATCTATCCCGGCGAGATCCATCCATATGCAGACAGCAAGTACCGAGCCAGCAAACAAAAAAATGGACATCAGCAATCGGAAAAGACCGTTTGCATTCGGGTCGTCCATATTGATTGGGCGATAGGCCGTTCGATAAGGAACAAGCAGGTTAAGGAAAAGTGCACGCGCTATCAGGAAAACGCTGAATGTTGATACGATAATGATCCCGGTCAAAAAGCTAGGTCGATGCCCACCTGAAACAGCTGCAACAACTAACATCCCCGTAAAACCCACAACGACGGCAACGGCCAAATTGATCAGCAGCCGGAAGAGCAGGAAGGACACCCTCTGCATACGATCGGGGCCGTCCGGAAAGACTTGCCTAGACGGCAAATTTTCAAACCACTTCTTGACCAGTCTGGAAAGAAAGAACCCGAGTAACAAGCCGCTGGCACTGACAACGATCGAATAAATCAGCCAGTTCAAGCTTCCGTCTGGACTGGCTTCTGCGAGCATCTGCCTCATATTACCAGAGGCAGCAGCAGCCGTATTTACCGTTGATTTGAACCGGGCCAGCGTCTCTCGGAGGGTATCCATCAGGCTCATTGGCGAGACCGGCGCAGGCACTTCCTCTGAAACCGAATTGCCACCTGTGATTATGATCGTCGCCCCGTTCTTAAAAGCTTGCTCCAGAGCGGGCTTTATTTCATCCAGGCTGTCAATCGATCTGCCGAGTTCCTGGGCAGCCACGGGAGCTGCAAGCACGAGATGACTAAAGACAATCAGCACCGATACAACGAAAACAGATCCAAATCGAGAGAACAGGCTCAATGCGGACACCGGATGGAATCTAATTCGACTATCGATCAGCAACATCTATGACCCTCGGAGAATAGGTTCATGCCGACCATACTCTTCGCTACAATATGCTTCCATTGTTAATTCACGATTGTGTAAAGATCTATAAACTTTGATTTGTAGAAATCATCGCTTAGCCGGCAGCCGCACCGGAATGTGCATGCGGGCGGAAACCCGACCATAGCGAAAAGACTATTTTTGATCCCATTCGTGGAACGCCTTGCCCTCGTTACCCAAATGTCGATTGAGCAACATCTTGTGGACCTCATCTGCTCCATCGACCAGCCTGGCCTGACGTGCACAGCGATAAATCCATTCGAGAATGGTATCTTTCGATTATCCACGCGCGCCGCTGATCTGAATTGCCGTATCCGCTGCCTTGTGCAGCAGGTTGGCGACATGGATTTTGGCCATCGACACTTCCTTCTGGCCATACCGTCCCTGATCGATTTCCCATGCCGCTTTCATAACGAGAAGACGGCCGATTTCGATCTGCATTGCCATTGATTAATGCGACGAAACCCACCCGCCCGGGGCAATACTGATCTGGATCAATGCAAAACACCGCGGGACTCGCAAGTTACGATAAAATGGCCACGAAACGGAGTGTAATCTTGGAGTTTTCAGCATGATCGAAATCGATATCAGGAAATCCGAAAACCTTTTTATCATGAGCGCCGAGGGGGCGATCGGCGCCGAAGATTTCAAATCCCTTGCTGATGCCATTGACGGTTATATCAATGAACATGATGCAATTCCCAGCCTCGTATTCCGTCTGAACGGCTTGCCGCACTGGAAAGATCTCGGTGCATTGATCGCTCATTTTCGGCTGGTAAAGGACCACCATCGAATCATACCCAAAGTAGCAATTGTGAGCGATAGCGGCGCATTGGCCATTATCCGACCGTTCGTCGATCAGTTTACCGGCGCAAAGATTCGCCGGTTCCCTAGCAATGCACTGGAGGATGCTGTCAATTGGGCCGCCATGGCAGAAGATCATCCCGGCAGTTTCGAAGAAATCGAGGGGCTGCCGTCGGATGTTATCGGAATAGACGCACGCGGCCTGATCAGCGGTATCGACTATGCCGAGACGCTTGAACCATTGGTCCAAGAAAAATTGAAAATGCATAACAAGCTGAAAATGCTGGTTGTGGCAGGACCATATTTCGATGGCTATTCCGCCGGAGCCATTTGGGACGATGCCAGATTCGGGTTGAACCATTTCACGACGTTTTCAAAACTCGCGCTGGTTACGGATCATGATTGGCTGCGTCACGCGGCGAAATTCTTTGGCGCTTTCATACCGGCCGACGTCATGATCTTCGCGATGGACGAGAAGCAGGAGGCAATGGAATGGATCAGGACCTGACGGTCAGGGGCAGTACGGCGATTGAGATCGGTTCCTCCTTTTTTGATGTTGCCTTAGACTGAATCCGTGGTCTTCGAACTCTTCATCGGATCGCTTGTCATTCTTGCCTCCGTCACCATCATGGTCGGCTTCCTGACGGTCGACCTGTTTTATAATCACCATCTCGAGAGAGGATTTCAAAACCGCAGGCCGAGCAGCAATCAGTTCTTCATACGGTTTTCGGCTGCGGACATCCTAGTACTGGCCGCCAGTACGGCTTGCGTCTGGATGTGGGCCAGCGTCTTCGGAAGACTTGGTGTCTTCAACAGCTTCGAGCAAGCTCTCTATTTTTCCACCGTATCCTTCAGCACCGTCGGATATGGAGACGTAGTAGTGGACAAGGGGTGGCGCATATTTTCCGGCTTTGTCGCCATAAATGGCCTGATCGCATTCGCAATATTTACCGCTTTCCTGATCGAAGTCATCCGCAACCTTTCGCGGCGGCGACCGCAATAGCAACGACGCCTGATCATCTGCCGCAAACACGGAGAATAAACGGCCCATGGAAACATCGCACTTGCTGTTGACTCTGGGCGCGCTCCTTCTCTGCGGTCTGCTGGCCGATGAATTGGGGCGCAGAACCTCGCTACCCCGCGTCACACTGTTGATTCTGTTCGGAATGATCGCCGGTCGATCCGGTTTCGGTCTCGTTCCGCCCACTTTCGGCGAGTGGTATGAGTTCCTCGCCATTGTGGCGCTCACAATGGTCGCGTTTCTGCTGGGTGGACAACTATCTCTTGATACCATGCGCAAACAAGGGCGTTTGATCCTGTGGATATCTCTTGCGGTGGTGGTCGCGACGATTACGCTAGTTTCCGGAGGGCTGTTGCTAGCGGGATTGTCAATTCCAACGGCACTGGCCCTGTCGGGCATAGCCTTGGCGACGGATCCGGCAACCACTCAGGACGTCGTCAGGCAGACCAGCGCAAGCGGGCCGTTTACCAGAGTACTGATCGGAATCGTGGCAATCGACGATGCTTGGGGTCTTATCGGATTCAGCATCGTCTTGGTTCTGGCGGACACATTGTCGGGACACGGCTCCGCATCGATCCTGCTGAAGGGCGCCTGGGAAGTTGGAGGAGCGATCGCCCTGGGTATTTTAATAGGCTGGCCAGCAGCCTATTTGACCGGACGACTAGGCGATGGTGAACCGATCCAGTCAGAGGCGCTTGGCATCGTCTTTCTTTGTGCGGGGATGGCGGAATGGCTTGGCGTTTCATATCTGCTTGCCGCCATGACGACCGGAGCGGTAGTGGTCAACCTGGCAACCCACCATGCGCGCCCCTTCCATGAAATCGAGAACATCGAATGGCCCTTCATGGTCATCTTCTTCGTTCTGGCCGGCGCAATACTCGAACTGGAAGCGCTTGGGGAATTAGGCCTCTACGCCGCTGTCTATATCGTCTTCAGACTGCTGGCGCGCATTGTTGGCGCCTATGCTGGTGCGACTTATGCAGGCGCCCCGCAAAATCACAGGCGTTGGTACGGCCTGGCTCTGACACCGCAAGCTGGCATTGCCCTGGGCATGGCACTGGTCGCCGGAGAGCAACTGCAGACCGGTCAGGATTTTCTCCTCGCGATCGTTATCGGCTCTACCGTATTCTTTGAGCTTGCCGGTCCATTATTGACTCAACTGGCTCTGAAACGGGTCGGAGAGACGCGATCCACCGATGATAAATAAATGCTCCTGGCAATCGCCGGCCGAGAACGGTAAGTCCGCCTTTTCGACTTTGGTCGCGATTGTGTCGGTAGTCGGTCGCGTTTTGGCACTGCGCAGGCTCTCCGGCAAGCGAGATTTCAGAATAGCCCGGATGGACACAAAGTCTTTATAACGAAACGTTTAACGCTTATCCGACGTTGCTGGTCGGTAAAACGAACTCTAATTACCCGTCCGCAGGCACGCCCCGGGCCCCCCGCGCCTTGCGCCGGACGGTCGATAACGACGCAAGCAACATTCGTGCGAAGACATAGGCAATGCCGAACGACAAAATGACCAGTGGGATAGAACCGATTAGCATGGTTGTGAAGAAAGGCCAGAAGCCCTCGAGGCTACCGAACCATGCTTCGGAGGCTGGAACCTGCGGAATGTCCGCCTTGATGAAGATTTCCGGTGCAGGTTCGCTCGTCAAAACACCGGCATGGTTTACGATACCCTCGGCTTTCGCCTCGGCATCCGCACCCGGTGAGATAAGCGTGCCAACGCCATAACTAAGAGCAAATATGGCCGGAAAGGTTGCTGGGTTGCCAACGAGTGTCCCAAGTGCCGCGGCCAAAAGCGAACCGCGGAATGCGAAGGCAACGGCGATTGCAAGCAGAATGTGCAGACCGATCAGTGGAGTAAACGAAACCGCAGCGCCCACAGCAAAACCAAGAGCGATTGCATGTGGCGTGGCGCGTAGGCGGGAGAGTTTCAGCATGACGAAGCGCCAAACACGACCGAAACCGCGCTTGGGCCACAACAGGGGCAGTACCTTGTTACCCCAAAACGCATGAAAGCGCTCAAACATGCACGCCCCACCTACCTCCCAAATTAATTATAGAATGGTCCAAGCTGATCACGCGACCGGATTTCAGGTCGCTTTCGAATTAGACATATTTGTGTCGCGTTTGGCAAAAGTAAACAAGCCCTCGACAATCCGACAGGCATAAGACTTTCGTGTCGGATATCGGGCAAGCCCGATTACCTTTTCTTGGATTGACTTCCTAAAATGACGCCTGAAGAGCGCCGCCACAGCGCGGAAGAAAATCAGTTATTCACGACCTCTTCGCCCACTTGCATCCCAGAAACAAGCTCAAGAATTGTCAAGTATTATAAAATGCTGATGCAAATTGGTTCTATAAAACCGAAGATCGAGGCGAATTGACGCTTACCTGGAAGACGGCGATGCCTAATACTTGTTTTGCTTGGAAAATGGAGCTTAGCTTCGGATCTGACACATTGTATCTGGGAGGAGTTCAATGCGTGCTGCGGTTCTGCGGGAGTATAATGCGGACTTGGCCATGGAGGAGGTTCCCGAACCGACTTGCCCGGAAGATGGCGTAGTCCTGAAGGTATTGGCCTGCGGCGTCTGCCGCTCCGACTGGCACGGCTGGACAGGCGAACATCCCCGCGTTAAACCCGGGCAGATTGGTGGTCATGAATATTGCGGCGAAGTCGTCGAGGCCGGCGCCCGGGCCACCTACAAGGTTGGCGACCGTTTGGTTGCCCCCTTCATACTGGCATGCGGCTCTTGCCCCTCCTGCCAATCCGGCCATTCGAACACTTGTCCCAATCAGCGCCTGCCGGGCTTTGTCGAACCCGGCGCTTTCGCCGAATATGTCGCGGTGCCTTTCGATCATAACCTTGCACGATTGCCCGAGAGCCTGACCCCTACAGTCGCAGCCGGATTGGGATGCCGGGTGACAACGGCATGGCACGCGCTGACGGGCCGCGCGGCACTGCAACCCGGGGAATGGCTGGCAATTCATGGCACCGGAGGGATTGGTCTCGCCTCACTAATCCTCGGCAAGGCGATGGGCGCGCGCATTATCGCGGTCGATGTCGTGAAAGAGAAACTCGACCACGCCGTTCAGATGGGCGCCGAAGCCGTCATAAATGCGCGTGACGGTGATACCGCAACCAGAATCAAGGAGATTACCGGCGGAGGCTGTCATGTCTCGGTCGAGGCCCTCGGAATACCGGAAACGACCAATGCTTCGATAGAATGTCTGCGCCCGCTCGGCCGTCATGTTCAGGTCGGCATGCCCGTCGGTCACACTGCAAAGATGGAAATCAATATGAGCGCCGTTTATCTGGGCAATCTCGCCCTTTATGGCACTCGCGGCATGCCCGCATGGAAATATCCGAGCCTGTTGGGTCTGATAGAAGCAGGCCGTCTCGACATGTCACCGATGATCGCTCGTGAAATAGCTCTTTCCGGGGTCAGCGACGAGCTGCGCGCCTTCAATGGCCCAACACCGCCAGGAGTTGCGGTCGTGACCGATTTCAAGGGTTAGATCCCGGGAACTCTGGCGTTCTGGCTCCTGCGGCGGTGCTCCTCGATACTGCGCTGCGCGTCCAGACACGCTTGACGCCTGCTAGCATGTCCTCGAACCGATGCTGGTTCATCACCACATGCAAGGTTGCCTATCTTGCCGTGACGGCAGAAATTTCGCCGATTAGAATGGCAACGGACGCGCCGAATAGCCTGCCAAAATAGATAAACGTGGGTATCGCGAATAGTTAGATCGAGCACACCCCTAGGCTTAACGGAAGTTTACCGCCATCCTCTCTTGCGACTTGCTAAAGAGGTGGCTGCTACGTATCAAACTAATCGGTTAATCGAAGGGCGGGTTATAAGATGGATCTCCAACTCTACCCGCTGCAGGGTATCCAGGTTGTAAGCCTCGAACAGGCCGTTGCCGCACCGTTTGCCACCGCCCGTTTGGCCGATGCGGGCGCGACTGTAACAAAGATCGAAAGACCGGAGGGCGATTTTGCCCGCGGCTATGACCAGGCAGCGGCAGGATTGAGCAGCTATTTCGTTTGGCTGAACAGGGGAAAAAGCTCGCTGGCGCTAGACCTGAAAGACCCGAAAGACCGCAGCGTTCTGGCCGACGAAATTTCGAAGGCTGACATATTCGTTCAGAATCTCAAGGCCGGCGCAGCAAAGCGCCTTGGGTTCGGCTCGCAGGAACTGAGAGCGCAGCATCCGCGCCTGATTTGCTGCTCCATAAGCGGATTCGATTCCGAGGGGCCGCTGGCCGAACGCAAGGCATATGACCTTCTGATTCAGGCGGAATCGGGATTGTGCTCAATCACCGGCGGGCCTGAAACGCCGTCGCGCGTCGGAGTCTCGATTGTCGATATTGCAACCGGGGCAACAGCCCATGCGGCGATGTTGGAGGCCCTGATAGCGCGAGAACGGAGCGGCGAGGGATCGTCGATCCGGATATCCATGTTCGACGTCATGGCGGAGTGGATGACAGTACCGCTGCTGAACCATGAGGCTGGCAGAACGCCGCAGCGGATAGGAATGGCCCATCCATCAATCGCACCCTATGGCGTATTCGAAACCGCAGATGGCACGCCGATCCTGATTTCGATCCAGAGCGAACGAGAATGGCAGGCGCTCTGCAAAGGCGTATTGGAATGCCCCGAGGCAATCACGGACCCACGCACATCATTGAACGTCGAACGGGTGAAAAACCGGGATTGGACCGATCATCTCGTATCCCGGGCCTTCGCGCGCTTGGGGACTGGAGAAGCCGTGGAAAAGCTGGAGAATAACGCGATTGCCTTCGCCCGGTTAAACGATATGAACGGGCTTTCCACGCACCCAGAACTGAGGCGTATAACGGTTGCGACGGAAAACGGCCAGGTATCCTATCCCGAGCCCGCTCCAATCTTTTCCGGCAAACACCGCAAGCTGGGCCCGGTACCCGCAATTGGGCAGACACGGCAGACCACGGATGAAGACAGCAATGGGGAATAACGACGCGGTTTCAAAACATGGAAATTGGATTGGTCGCAACGAGCGGGCATCCGATTATCTGACACCAGCCCTTATGGCCAAGTTCAAATCCGTGCTGCCTTGCGACGGAACAGACGCCGCTGATGAAGTCCCTCCAGGCATCCAGTGGTGTCTTGCCCCTATCGCGGAACCAGCAGAGCGCCTTGGAGAGGATGGCCACCCGGCGCTTGGCACCCATTTGCCGCCCCTGCCCTACGAGCGTCGCATGTGGGCAGGAGGAGCGTTGAGCTTTGACAAGAAACCCTTCGCACCAGGTCAAGAGATCGAGCGCAGTTCGACAATCCGGGGCATTGAAGAAAAGACTGGGCGCAGCGGTAGCCTGGCCTTTGTCACCTTAGAGCATGCCTACAGCGCTAACGGCGAAATCATTCTTCGTGAAGAACAGACTCTCGTCTATCGAAATCCCCATATCAGTAGCATGCAATTACCAAAACCTGCCTCGAAACTCGCAGAAACCGGCACACGGATATTTACACTGACGACGGACCCGGTGCTCCTGTTTCGATATTCGGCGTTAACCTTCAACGGTCACCGTATTCATTACGATGATCCCTATGCGAGAGACATCGAAGGGTATCCGGGGCTAGTTGTGCACGGCCCGCTGCTTGCGACGATCCTCGCAAACCTGGCATTGAAAGAACTTGAAATCCTCGCTCGTTTCAAATTCCGCTCCCACTCACCAGCTATTGTTGGCGAACCGCTGGAATTCTATCTGGATAATGGAAGTGAGTACATCAAACTTGAAATAGCGACTGGCAAGGGCCGTCTGATCATGACGGCCTTCGCCAGTTGAATCGGAAACCACAGACTTGTTCAGTTGTCGTTGAACTGGTTTCACAGCTTACCCATCGTGCTTCGATTGAGCCATATGCGCGGCCTGTATCCAAGCGTTTTCTTAAGAAATCCGCGGCCACTCGTTATCGTTTGCACGCCAGCACGTACTTCGTTCACGATATGAGCATTAATTGCCGTTCACGAAGATCGAGTGTTGTCTCACCGTCAGTGGCGCAGAAACGAAAAAAGCCGCAAGGAGAACCCCACGGCTTCAATTCAGTCTATTTCCGCTGATCAAT
>JAHEHW010000018.1 GCA_024639745.1 Salaquimonas sp.
GCCGTTTGCTCTTCCGATTGCGCCGTTGCTTCCTCCTCCGTCTCAGATGCATCCGGTTCCTCATCCGCCATTTGCTGCGGCTCCATGCCGGAGAAAAAGGACTGGATGATCGGGCGGCCCTCGTCGTCTTTTATCAGATAGCCCGCACCGCCCGCGACGACCGCACCGCCAATGACAAGAGCGATGATCCTCTTGGTGGTGAAGAAGGTTGCAATTGCCGGCAGAGGCATCTCGAATTCCCGTACTTTTTTCGACCCGATACCTGCGGACTTCCTCAGTCGGACAATCCGAGATACTTCGCTTGTGTCAAGTCCCTTGTAATACGCTCTGAATCAGAAACAAATAGGTTTTTCCTGCCGTTCCGGCACAAGATATGAGGTGTCATGAGCAAAATCGTCAAATCCGTCTGCGTCTATTGCGGCTCACAAACAGGCAATCATCCGGCGTTCAGCGAAGGCGCGCGCGTGCTTGGCAAATCGCTTGCCGAGGCGGGGATCGGCCTCGTTTATGGCGGTGGCGGTAGCGGGATCATGGGGGAGCTGGCGCGAAGCGTTTCGGCCGGCGGCGGCAAGGTTACCGGAATCATACCGGAGTTCCTGATCCCAAAGGAACGCGGCAATAGCGATGGCGAACTCGGCGAGATGATTGTCACGCAGGATATGCACGAGCGCAAGACCGAGATGTTCAGACGCTCGGATGCCTTTATCGCGCTTCCGGGCGGGATCGGCACACTGGAAGAAGTCGTCGAGATGATGACATGGGCGCAGCTCGGACGGCATGACAAGCGGATCGTACTGGCGAATGTCGACGGGTTCTGGGACCCGCTGCTCGACCTGCTCGCCCATATGGCGGAAAGCGGCTTCATTCACACCAGCGCCAAGCTCAGACCGTTGGTAGTGCGTGATGCAGCGATGATCGTCGATGCGCTGCGCAACGAATAGACTCGGCTCTACACTGGTTTCGCGCGAGGCCTTATGAATACGGACCAGGAATAGATCGCCAGCGCCGTCCAGATCATGATGAACGCGATCAACTGCCAGGTCGAGAAGGGCTCGCCGAAAACGAACAGGCCAATCAGGAAAATCATCGTCGGTGCAATATATTGCATCAAGCCGATGGTCGAGAGCCGCAGGCCTTTCGCGCCGAACGCGTAAAGGATCAGCGGCACTGCAGTCACCGGGCCGCATCCCAGAAACATCAGCGTCAGCCATGGCGCATCGAGAAAATGACTGGTACCCGTCATCTGCCAATAGAGGATGAATCCGAACGCAATCGGCGCAAGCAGGAGCACTTCGACGAGAAACCCCTGTGTAGGGCCCACATCCACCGTCTTGCGCAAAAAACCGTATGTCGCGAAGGAAAAGGCCAGCACAAGGCTCACCCAAGGAAGGCCGCCGCCCCTGACGGTCAAGATCAACACCGCGAGGACGGCAAGCGAAATTGCCAGCAATTGCGGACGGGTGAACCGATCGCCCAGAAAAATCGCTCCGAGCGCCACCGTAATAAGCGGATTGATATAATAACCCATCGCTGTCTCGATCGTCCGCTCAACCGAAATCGCCCAGACATAAATGCCCCAATTGAGTGAAATCACGAAAGCGGTCGCAAAGAGAATTGCCAGCCGCCTGGGGCTTTTCAGGGTTGGCAGAATATCGCCGGTGCGGCCCAGCCACCACAGGATTAGACCCGCGACCGGCAGCGACCAGAAGGCGCGATGGACGATCACCTCGACAGCCGGAATCTTATCCAGCAATTTCATGTAAAGCGGCAGGAAGCCCCAGAGCGTATAGGCAGAAAAGGCATAGACAAAACCGGCCGTCGTGTCCTCCGAACCGACCGGTGACTTTGGCGAAGCGGGCGATTCGGCCTCAACGACGCGCATGATCAGGCTGCTTTCATCAGCTTGAAGCAGATTGCGTCGATCAGCGCCTGGAAGGAAGCGTCGATGATGTTGTCCGAGACGCCGATCGTAGTCCAGCGTTCGCCGGTATTGTCCATGCTTTCGATCAGTACGCGGGTGACGGCCTCGGTGCCGCCGTTCAGAATGCGAACCTTGTAGTCCACCAGTTCAAGATCCTCGATCTGGCTCTGATACTTGCCGAGATCCTTGCGGATGGCGTTGTCGAGCGCGTTGACCGGGCCGTGACCTTCCGCCACCGACAAGCGCTCCTCGCCGTCGATTTCCACCTTAACCACGGCTTCCGAGACGGTGATGATCTCTCCGCGAGCATTGAACCGGCGTTCGACCTGTGTGCGGAAACTATCGACCCTGAAGAATTCCGGCACTTCGCCGAGACGCCGGCGGGCAAGCAGTTCGAAACTTGCTTCGGCCGCTTCATAGGCGTAACCGTTCGCCTCGCGCTCCTTGACGATTGAGATAAGACTGTCAAGTGCCGGATTATCCTTTTCGACCGCGATGCCGCGGCGTTTCAGCTCGTTGATGAAGTTCGATTTGCCGCCCTGATCGGAAACCATCACGCGGCGGTAATTGCCCACCGTTTCCGGTTTCACATGTTCATAGGTCTCCGGTTCCTTCAGGATCGCAGAAGCGTGAATTCCGGCCTTGGTCGCAAAGGCGGAGGTGCCGACATAGGGCGCCTGCGGGTCGGGTGCGAGATTGATCATCTCGTCAAATTTGTGCGAAAGCCGCGTCAGGTTCTCCAGTGCCTGGGGCGTGACGCCCGTTTCAAACCGGTCGGCCCAAAGCGGTTTCAGCGCCAGGGTTGGGATCAGCGTCGTGAGGTTTGCATTGCCGCAACGCTCGCCGATGCCATTCAGGGTTCCCTGAACATGCCGAACACCAGCTTCCACGGCAACCAGAGAATTGGCAACCGCCTGTCCGGTATCGTCATGGGCATGGATACCGAGCCGGTCCCCCGGAACACCTGCGTCGATCACCGCCGCGATGATCTCGGCAATTTCCGCCGGCTGAGTGCCGCCATTGGTATCGCAAAGCACGACCCAGCGGGCTCCTGCTTCCAGCGCGGTTTTCGCGCAGGCCAGCGCATAGTCCGGATTAGCTTTGTAGCCGTCAAAGAAGTGCTCGCAGTCGACAAGCGCTTCGCGTCCGGCTAAAACTGCCGCCGCGACCGACTCGGTGATGGAGGCAAGGTTTTCCTCGTTGGTGCAGCCAAGAGCGACGCGCACATGATAGTCCCAGCTTTTTGCCACGAAACAGATCGCATCGGTATTCGCATCGAGCAGTCCGGCAAGACCGGGATCATTGGATGCGGAAATCCCTGCCCGCTTGGTCATGCCGAATCCGACGAAGCTCGCGCTTTTAGTGCGTTTTTCGGCAAAGAATTCCGTGTCGGTCGGGTTTGCGCCCGGATAGCCACCCTCGACGTAATCAACGCCAAGTTCCTCGAGGATCTTCGCAATCGCGATCTTGTCCGCCACCGAGAAATCCACACCGGGCGTTTGCTGTCCGTCGCGCAAGGTCGTGTCGAAGAGATAGAGGCGTTGTTTTGTCATGTCACTGCCCTGTCACCCGGCAATTTTTCAGTTTGCCTGTCCTCGGCGCATAGCGCCTGCGGGCAAGGCAGGGGCGTTTGCTGTCCGTCGCGCAAGGTCGTATCGAAAAGATAGGGGCGTTGTCTTGTCATGGTCAAAAGCCGGGCAGCCAGCCCGTCCGTTCTCTCCTGCCCGGTCCTCATAGGCACGGGCCATTTATCGTTGGATGGGCTTTAGCCGAAAATGCCCGCATATCACAAGAAGGCAATGACGATCAGGGTCACCGCAATTCCCTTGCCGATGAGGCCGTAGAGGAGCCATTTCTGCATTTGCGCTCCCGGGCGGGGCGCCGGACGGGTTTGAGGCTCTTCACTCACCACGCGCCGCCTTTGGTAACCGGCGGCCAGGTTTCCGTCTCATGATCCGGGTGCTGGTGTGTTGTGTCGCGTATCTGTTCGAGAAATGCCTGATCCTCCTCGCCGTCGCCCTCGGTCGTGGTTCCCGGAAGCGCGGGCAGTTTGTCGAAAAAAGGCACCCTCGCCTCAATACCATATTGCCGTTCGGGATGGACTGAATCCGGATTGTCGAGCGAGCCGAGCGTCATATGGATAACCGGTTCCGCCATGGTGTCGATGGCGAGCGGAGTACCGCAGGCCGAGCAGAAACCGCGCCTGACCGGATCGGAGGATAAGAACCACGAGATTTCGCCACGGGTGACCTCCAGATTTTCTTTGGCTACGCCGGCAAGCGACATGAAATAATTGCCCGCCGCCTTCTGGCACATACGGCAATGGCAGATATGCGGGCGCATCAACTCGCCATTGATCCGGTAGCGAACGGCACCGCACTGGCAGCCACCGGAATGCATCTTGATCATCGTTTGATCTCCCAGGTGGTGATGCGCTCTCCGGTTTCGGAGTCTTTAGAATCCTTCAGCTGGATTCCCTGAGACGCCAGCTTATCGCGGATGCGGTCTGCTTCCGCCCAGTTCTTTTCTTTGATTAAGGCAAGGCGCTGGGTGATGGCGTCATGGATTTCTGATGGTTCAACACCAATATCTGCAATTGCCGCCGATAGACCTTTGAGATCCAAGCCAAGAAGATCGCAGGAAAGTAGTAGACGCTGGACAACGTAGTAGTTGGTCTCGTCTTTGTTCTCTAAATATTGTCTCGAGACACGCGCCATCGTTTGAATGGCTTGGATGGCTGGCTGCGTATTAAGGTCATCGGCAAGAAATTTGACTAATGTATCAGCTGGTCCACCCGCTTTCTGAAAAACAGTATTGGCACTGATAGCTGAGCCAGATGCTTGCGTCAGTTCATATACCATTACCAATTGTCGGAGAATGCTCTCCGCCTCCTGCAGTCGTCTTACACTGAAATCGATCGGCTCGCGGTAATGCGTCATCAGCATTGCGAGGCGGAGCACTTCTCCCGGCCATTTGCGCCCGCCGAATTTCTCCGTATGCAGCAGGTCGTGGATAGTCACGAAGTTACCTTCGGACTTCGACATCTTCTTGCCTTCGACCTGCAGATAGCCATTGTGCATCCAGACTTTCGCCATGCGCTCGGTCTTGTTGGCGCAGCAGGACTGGGCGATCTCGTTTTCGTGGTGCGGGAAGATGAGGTCGAGCCCGCCTCCATGAATGTCGAACGTCTCACCGAGCCATGCGGCGGACATCGTCGAGCATTCGATGTGCCAGCCTGGGCGACCATGGATGGTAACAGCCTCCCCCTCGACCTTGAATTCAGCGTCCCAACCGGGCTGGTCATCGCCCGATTCCTTCCACATTACGAAGTCGCCGGGGTTCTTCTTGTGGTCCTTGGCTTCGATGCGCGCCCCTGCCTGCTGGTCGTCCAGCTTACGATTCGACAAGACCCCGTAATCGTCGTCCGTCGTGACATCGAACAGGACCTCTCTGCCCTCCTTGCCTATCGCCACATAGGCGTTGCCATTGTCGATCAGCTTCTGGATCAGCGTGACCATGTCCGTCTTGCCGTCTTCGCGAGGCAGTACATATTCCGTCGCGCGCGGCTCATGGGTCGGCGGCAGGCATCCAAGCGCCTTCACGTCCTCATGGAATTGGTTCGCAGTATTCTCGGTCACCTCGCGGATCGCCCGATTGAGCGTCATTTCACCGGACGAAATCTTGTCGCCATAGTCCCGCAAGGCACGCGCATTGATCTTGTCGTCCACGTCAGTGATGTTGCGGACATAGGTTACCCGCGAACCATCACTTGCTGCTCCGTTGCCAGGATTGAGGTGGCGCAGCAGCCGGTAGAGCACATCGAACACGATCACGGGCCGCGCATTGCCGATATGGGCAAAGTCGTAGACTGTGGGCCCGCAGACATACATCCGCACATTTTCCGGGTCGATCGGCTGGAAGGTTTCCTTCTGGCGCGTCAGCGTATTGTAGAGCTTCAATTCGGTCATGGTTTTCCGGTCGCGATGCGGTTTTATCGGCCTTGAGACGGGTCAGGCGCCCGTTTATCGCGAAAAAGGGTTAATGCCAAATTCAAAACAGGTCGAATTGGCCATCATCCCTGGATGTTTTCTTTTCGGCAGCCGGTTTTTGCGATGCGCCGGAATTATGGCCAATGCCCGTTGATACGTGTTCCTGGATATCGGGGCCGGCATTCGCGACCTTGTTGACTTTTTCGGAGACCGGAATCGCCTCGAAGAAACCGTCTTCCAACGGCGTCAAAAGATCAGCCACATCGCGCGGCTCCTCTGTCTTGCAGTCGAGCCAGCGATCGAAATCGTCCAGGTGAATGACAACCGGCATGCGGTGGTGGATATTGCCGATTTGCAGGTTCGATTCCGTCGTGAGGATGCATCCGGAATCGATCTCGCTGCCATTCGGGTCCGACCAGGTTTCCATCAATCCGGCAAAGGCAACGAGACTGCCGTCGGCCGGCCGGATCCAATAGGGCTGCTTCGGTTTCGATTTGTCCGCCGGCCGATGCCATTCGTAAAACCCCGAAGCCGGCACCAAGGTGCGGCGATGGCGCATGGCCGTGCGAAAGGACGGCTTTTGCGCTGCTGTTTCGGAGCGGGCATTGATTAACAGCGTAAAATCTGCCGGGTCCTTCACCCAGGACGGCACCAGTCCCCAGCGGACAAGCAGCGCTTCGCGCTTAACGGTGGGGCCATTGACCGCCATCAGCACGGGCTGGTTGGGAACGATGTTGTAGCGCGGCGGGAACGGCTCGATTTCGGCTATTTCCAGAAAGGCGGACACGTCTTCCGGCGCTACCGTGAGGGCAAATCTTCCACACGTGTTGCGTTCCCTCCGTCTGATCCTGCGCGGGGTTTTGCTCTCAGCGCCAAACTAGATAACCTGCCGCTCCGAGTCCAATGAAAAGAGCGGCAAGCTTGGCCGAGCGAACTTCATCAACACCGATCCGCCATGGCGTCAGCGTTTGCATCCGAAAGGCTGGCAAAATCCTGCTCGTCAAGCGCGGAAATCGCCCATACAAGGGACTATGGTCTTTTCCCGGCGGGACACAGGAACCCGGTGAAACACCCGAAGAGGCAATCGTGAGAGAGGCTCTCGAAGAAACGGGGCTTGCGCTCAAGTCGTTTGCGCGGCTTGGTAGCGTCGATATCAACACGGGCGGCGGTGCCGAGGCCGACCGCGGCATGTTTCACCTGGCGGTTTTTCTCTGTGACGAGTTCGAAGGGACGCCGAGCGCCGGCGACGATGCCAGCGAAATCGGCTGGTTCAGCAAAGCGGAGATCGCCGAAATTGAGGCCGTGCCGCAGCTCGGCGAAGCGCTGGAAAAAATTGGCAGCATCATGAATTGAGAGACAAAGGCTGCCGAACGGACTGACGATCAGCCCTTGCGCCGGTCAAGTCATTTCGCTTGATCCCGATTTGGCTATTCAACAGAAGCGCCTCTGTATGCTTTACGCTTGCCAAGCGGCCCAAGGCCTGTGAAATAGCTGGCATGGCTTACCCATTCTTCCAAATGGTCCGTATCTTGTTGGTAGCGTTTGCGCTTGCCGCCACTTTCGTTACTCCGGCGGCGGCACAGGAAAGCGACGAAGCGGGAAACGCGTCCGGGGACAATGGCCAGATTACCACGCTGCCGCCCGCATATGACGACCAGATGATGCGGCTTGGCGAAATCCTCGGTTCCCTTCACTACCTGCGTGCATTGTGTGGGGCCGACGAAGGGCAGTTATGGCGGGATGAAATGCAGAAGCTGATCGAGGCGGAGGAACCCAGCAATCAACGTCTGGCTCAACTGATCGCCAGTTTTAATCGCGGTTTCAGGGGCTATCAGGAAATCTATCGCGAATGCACGCCCCCGGCTTCAGAGGCAGCCAATCGTTTTCTCGAACAGGGCGCGCGTATTTCAGCTGATATTCCCAATCGGTACGGGCGTTAACCCTTTTAGCAATTTGTTAACATTTGCCCCCAGACCTTCTTTATACTGCACATACGTCAGGCACCCGCAGACACCAATCATCACATTAACAAAGCCCAGCAGAGTATATTGCGGATGGAAAAGGCCAGTCAGGAAGACCTAGAAGAACTCATTCTCGAGCAAAAACGCCTCGTTGCCGAAGGCCATTTTTTCGATGCATGGGAAAGAGCGCTGAACGACGGAATAGATGACGGAATCATAGCCCGTGCGCTCGTTAGGGGCGCACTTACGCAGATTGCACGGATCGGCGGCGACGAGGAAGCGACGCAAATCATTGCGGAAATCAACCAGTTGGAAGTCGAAGGCGATTTCCTTCCCACCAAGACCATTCAGTAGCAATTCACGTAAGAAACGGGATTCGGCAAGCCTCGCGGTGATTCAGCTGAACCGCTTGCCGGGCATGCAGGGATACGGCACCGATCAAGCAATCGGCATTTGTTCTCTTTGCCGACGTGGCATAAAATAGGCGGTGAAAGGGGAACACCGTTTTCATGGTTTACTTGCCTGCTCGATCAATCTGTACCGCCGCATTCCTGATCTCCATGTGTTGCGGTTTGACCTTCGCTCCGTCGCTGGCGGAGGCCGAGACCGACAGAGCGGGTTCAATGTTCGAGGGCGATAACGCGCAGGCCGAAAAACAGGAGTTGACTGCGCCTTTCGATGATCCGGCAGCGCCGGAAACCGCTGCAGCGCAAGCAGCGGAACTGCCAGAGGTCATAACCGATCTCAGCGTCCTCCCCTTTCCCGTCCGCAAGATGCGCGAGCTCATTCTGGACGCGGCTTATTCCGGCGATGTCGAAAAGCTGAGGCCCTATATCGGCTATGGCGACGATGTCACGATGCTATCGCTCGGCGGTATAGAGCAGGATCCCATCGAGTTTCTGAAATCGATCTCTGGTGATGCCGAGGGTCACGAAATCCTGGCCATTATAACGGAAATTCTAGAAGCGCCGGCTATCCGGTTCGAATACCAACCCTATAATTTTGTTTACGTCTGGCCATACTATTATGCCTACCCGTTCGAAGAATTGACTCCGGAACAGCGAGTGCAGCTGTTTCGCATCATCACCTATGGCGATTACGAGGAAATGGTGGCGTTCGGCAATTATATATTTTACAGGCTAGGCATCACACCGGAAGGCCGCTGGCGCTTTTTCGTGGCTGGAGATTGAGAGATCGGTTGCAAAAAGCCGTGCAGCGATTCCGGAAACATTCCGGACCTAGTGGAATTCCATGAACGACCAACTTTTTTGCAAACTTACGGACCGCGCGCTCCTGCGTATCAGCGGCGACGACGCGGGGAAATTCCTGCAAGGCATTGTCACCTGCAATGTCGAAACCCTTGAGATCGGACAAACCTCATTCGGTGCCCTGTTGTCTCCGCAAGGAAAAATCCTGTTCGATTTTTTCATCATCCGCTCGACGAACAGCCTGATCATCGACGTCGACGCCTCGGTGGCGGAGGGCCTCGTCCAGCGCCTGACATTCTACCGGCTTCGGGCCGCAGTTGATATTGCGCCGATGGATGAGCGAACACATGTCTTCGCCGTTTTCGGCGGCGATGGCGACCCGACCAGGATTGTCGCCGACGGTATCGTTGTCACCGATCCGCGCCTGCCGGCTATGGGCGCACGCGCCTATATCCTTCGGGCACCGGAAAGCGGGAAACTGGTTTCGCTCGACGAATGGCAGCAACATCGCATTCGCCTCGGGATGCCTGTGGGCGGGATCGATTACGCGTTTGGAGACGCCTTTCCGCATGAGGCCCTCATGGATCAATTCAAAGGCGTCGATTTCGCCAAGGGCTGCTATGTCGGCCAGGAGGTCGTCTCAAGAATGCAGCACCGCGGAACCGCCAGAAAGCGCCTGATCCAGGTGACCGGCAAAGGCGACCTGCCTATCCAAGGCACCGATATACTGGCGGACGGAAAGAGCTGCGGCAACATTACCAGCACTGCCGGTACCGTTGGCATTGCCAATATCCGTCTTGACCAGGCCGCCAAAGCGATCAGGAGCGGCGGCAGATTTCTAGCCGGGACGGAGCTGGTGGACCTCAAAATACAGGACTGGTGCAATTTCACCTGGCCCGATGAACAGGCAGCTTAGACCAGGTTCAGGGATCCGATGAGCAAAGTGGCGACAAGCACCAAGAGCGAACCGGAACGCGCCTGGCAGCGTATGCTTTCGGGCCGTCGCCTCGACCTTTTGCAGCCATCCCCGCTCGATGTGGAAATCGAGGATATAGCCCAGGGGCTTTCCCGCGTGGCGCGTTGGAACGGGCAGACAGTCGGAGAGCATGCTTTCAGCGTGGCGCAGCATTCGCTGCTGGTCCTCGATATCGGCTTGCGGCTGAAGCCATCGCTTTCAGCCGAAGATAAGTTGGCGGTATTGCTGCATGATGGGCCGGAATATGTGGTCGGAGACATGATCTCGCCGTTCAAGGCGGTGGTCGGCGGCGATTACAAATCCGTGGAAGCGCGTCTGCAGGAGGCTATTCATATCCGGTTTTCACTCCCCGTTTCGCTTCCGGCTTCGTTCAAGAAATTCATCAAGAAAGCCGATACGATCGCGGCATATTACGAAGCAGTTCAACTGGCCGGGTTCTCGGAAAACGAGGCTCGCCAGTATTTCGGTCGACCGCATGGGGTAACACCAGACGGCCTACCGCTTGCGGCATGGCCCGCCGGTCAAGCCCAGAACAGGTTCCTCGATCGCTTTAATGCGCTGGAAGATGCGCGCGCGAAGCGGCCTCGATAGATATGGAGCCCTAAGCCATGAATAACCCGATCGAAATTGGCCTCAATGCAGCGATCATCGCAATGGTGCAGGACAGCCCTGCCATCCTTCGTGCTCCGGGTACGGAAAAAGACGTGCCGGATGCGCTGCCCTTCGGTCCTTTCGACCCGGTAGAACACCGGACAATGGAGCGGGGATTGCGGCAATGGGTCAAGGAACAGACCGGCCTGCGTCTCGGCTATGTCGAGCAGCTCTATACATTTGGCGACCGCGGAAGGCATCGCATTATCGGGGATGACAACCCGCATGTCGTCTCGGTCGGCTACCTAGCCCTGACCCGGTTGAAAGAGGACCAGGACATCAAGCTGAAGGAATCCGGAGCCTCGTGGCGCCCAGTATATGACTTCCTGCCCTGGGAAGACTGGCGAACCGGACGACCGGAGATCCTGGATGACGTGATCATCCCCATCCTGCGCGATGCAATTTCAGAAAAAGGCTCAGTTACGGAACACGGCATCTACGCCGCCTTCGACCAGAGCTTCCGCAATCGCGCACGGATCGCCTTTGGCCTTGAAGGCGTGTCGTGGGATGATGAACGCGTGCTCGAACGCTACGAACTGCTCTACTCCGCCGGAATGGTGGAAGAAGCGGTTGCCGATAATCGCATGAAGCAAACACGGGTCGACACGCCGCTCGGCTCTCGCATGGTGCACGATCATCGCCGGATACTGGCGACCGCGCTTGCGCGATTGCGCTCAAAGATCAAGTATCGACCCGTCATATTCGAATTGATGCCGGAAGAATTCACGCTGCTTGCCCTGCAGCAAACGGTCGAGAGCATTCTGGGTAAAGCCGTCCACAAGCAGAATTTCCGACGACTCGTGGAAAGCAATGAGCTTGTCGAGCCAACTGGCAAGACTTCGCAGTCGACCGGCGGGCGCCCCGCTGCCTTGTTCCGGTTCCGGCGGGAAATCATGGCTGAACGTCCCGCTCCCGGTCTGAGGCTTGGCAGAGGCTGAAAAACAGCCTGTATATCCATGCCCATCTTTACCCGCCGCCTTGAAGCATCACTTCATCGCACGAAGAGAAACGGCTACGTTATCAACAGAAAGATGAGAATTATAAATGGGCTTCATGAAGGATATTTCGTTCGGAGACATCATCTCTCAGGTCAGTGACCTGATCATTCGATAG
>JAHEHW010000278.1 GCA_024639745.1 Salaquimonas sp.
TCCTGCCGTCAAAAGGTAGGTATTCGATATTACCGAAGAAGCGGCATCGCGGGGCCTCTTCGGTGCTCCGAGTTTTATTGTTGGCGACAAATTGTTCTGGGGTCAGGACCGGATCGAATTCGTCCGGGATACCCTGGTCAAAGCAGAGCGACAAGCTGTTGAATAGGTCGATCAGAGTTGGGTAGCGGCAAATGCCTAGGTTCAAGCTGGAAAATGGGTAAATTTTATTCATTTGTTCCGATTGTGGACAGCTCGCTCCAATCTGTCGGCATCAGGTTTACCCCTCATTAAATAGCCGCATTTAGGATACACCGCACCGGCCGCAAGCGAGGAAGGCGGTTAATGGCACGCAAACCGAAAAAGCGCCAGCGTATCGAACCTCGGTTCGAAGAGAGCAGTTCCCCCAAAAAACCGGCAGTCAAAGGCGAGAGCCGCAAGGGCTCTGCCGGTAAAGGAGGTCGGCGCAAGCCGAAAAGCTCTCGCGCTGGAAGCGCAAGACGAAAAAAGTCGAGCAGACCACTGCTCAGACGACTGAAGCCGCTCGTCTACTGGGCGTTCGTTCTAGCGATCTGGGGTGGTATCGGTACAGCCGTGCTCGTGGGATATTATGCTGCCAAGCTGCCGCAAGCATCCAATTGGGCGATACCCGACAGACCACCGAATGCGAAAATCGTATCCGTTGGCGGCAGGCTGGTTGCCAATCGCGGGGTTACAGGTGGCGAAGCAATGCGCCTTGCCGACATGTCTCCCTACATTCCCATGGCAGTCATTGCCATTGAGGATCGCCGCTTCGAATCCCATTTCGGTATCGATCCTATCGGCATCGCCCGCGCGATGATCACCAATGTCACGGCGGGTGGATTGGTGCAGGGCGGCTCAACCATCACCCAGCAATTGGCGAAGAACCTGTTCCTCGAACCCAAACGCGACCTAGAACGCAAGGTGCAGGAAGCAATACTGGCGCTGTGGCTTGAGCACCGCTTTACCAAGGACGAAATTCTGGAATTGTACCTCAACCGGGTCTATTTTGGCTCCGGCGCGTATGGCGCCGATGCCGCTTCCCGCCGGTACTTCTCGAAATCTGCGAGAGACGTGAACCTTTTGGAAGCCGCATTGTTAGCAGGCCTGCTGAAAGCCCCTTCCCGACTTTCTCCTGCCCGCGATCCAGAAGCCGCGGAAGAGCGCGCACAGGTCGTTCTGGCCGCTATGGCGGATGCCGGGTTTGTAACTGACCGGGAGGTCGCGACCGCACTAACAATGGAACCAAAAAAAGCGCGTCACTACTGGAGCGGATCAGAGCATTATGCGGCCGACCTGATCATGGAGAGGTTGGAAAGGCTTATCGGCCCGCTTACCCAGGATGTCATCGTGGATACCACGATAGATCTCGATCTCCAGCAGGAGGCGGGGCGCCTCGTGAGAACTACAATCGATTCCGCCGGCAACCGAAATGTATCCCAAGGCGCTTTAGTTTCTCTTGACGGCATGGGCGCGATAAAAGCGCTGGTAGGCGGCGTCGAATACGCAGATAGCCAATTCAATCGGGCAACTGAAGCACAACGTCAACCTGGATCCGCTTTCAAACCAATCGTCTACCTCACGGCTATGGAAGCCGGCCTCTCACCCGAAACTGTGCGAGTGGATCGGCCGGTTTCAATTGGTGGCTGGAGTCCGCAAAACTATGATCAGAAATTCCGCGGACCGGTTACGCTATCCGAGGGGCTTGCCTACAGTCTGAATACGATCGCTGCGCAATTGGTATCGGAAGTCGGCGCAAAGCGCGTTGCAGCGACCGCAAATCGTCTCGGCGTAAAGGCAGGGATAGCGAACAATGCTTCCATCGCGCTCGGTACGTCCGAGTTGTCGCTACTGGAGTTGACCAACGCCTATGTTCCATTGTCAAATGGTGGCTATCGGCCGGAGCCCTATATTATTCGGGAAGTCAGAACGACCGACGGAGACGTGATCTATCGTCGTAGATCCATCCCCGCCCCACAGGTTATAGATCCGGTGCATGTCGGCATGATGAATCGAATGCTCACGCGCACCGTCGAAGAAGGGACGGGCAAGAAAGCGCAGGTTTCAGGGTGGGAAATCGCCGGTAAAACCGGCACCAGCCAATCGTTTCGTGATGCCTTGTTTGTTGGCTATTCCGCGAACCTCGTAACCGGTGTCTGGCTTGGCAATGATGATGGCTCCCCAACCAAGAAGGTGACCGGCGGCAGTTTACCTGCTCAAATCTTTTCAAAGTTCATGGCGCTTGCCCATAAAGGTGTGCCGCCAGCCTCTCTGCCGGGCTTTCAGGCACCCCAGCAGGTCACCATCGTGCCAACATTGCCGTCGCGAACACTGGGGAGCAACAACTCAGATGGTTCATCAACAGTGCACAATCTTGCAGAGATGACGACGGACGGCCGTCCATTGGTTGTCGGCCAGGGAAAGGGCAGATCTCCGGTATTGCCAACCCCCGCGCAGGAGATTGGCGTCCAAAGAAGCGAAAGCCGCCCAAGCAGCATTCTGGAATTGCTGTTCGGAAGCTAATTATGCTCCTTGTAGTCCCCGAGCGTTCAGCCGATGTCCGGGATACGGAGTACCTGACCGGGATCAATAAGGTCCGGGTCCTTCAACATCGGTTTGTTGGCTTCAAATATTTCCTTGTAATGCGGCCCCTTGCCCTTGCCGTAAATCCTTTCAGCAATGTTCCAAGGTTATCGGCCTTTCCAACGGTTGCCAGCTTCGACCGCTTGGCCCCGCGGAATCGGAGACTTTAAGTTCTTCACCCTCCACCTTTGATACACCCAAGGTATTGCCTACCGCGATAATGGTTTTTTCGAAGATCGACTGATTAGCAACCTCACCTTCGACGGCCACTTCGACCTTATCCGTGCCAGGGTCATAGCTGTCGAGTTCCTTTTTCAGCGCATCGGTTTCCGGCGCTTCCTCATCTCCGATTCCGAGCTTCTTTCCGACCCATTTGACGAAATCTAACAGTCCCACGATTCGCTACTCCCTTTCGCATCTGCGTTTGAATGGGCCTGAAGATTGCAACAGTTGACCGCGTCTGCCGACAAAAGAATGCCCCGGGCGAAAGAAACCGTCCGGGGCTAATTCAATTCCAGCTATGCCGACTGATTATTCGGCAGCTTTCTGGTGAATGGATGCTGCTGCCAGAACTTCCTGATCTACATGGTCTTGGAACTTGGTGAAGTTTTCACGGAACATTTCCACTAGTCGTTCGGCCTGCGCATCGTAGGCCACCTTGTCGGACCAAGTAGCCCGCGGATTGAGTATCGTTGAATCGATGCCCTCCACTGCGACCGGAACTTCAAAGCCGAACTTTTCATCAATGCGGAACTCCGCACTGTTTAGATTGCCGCTCAAAGCTTCGGAGAGCAATTTCCGGGTCACCTGGATCGGCATCCGTGATCCCACGCCATACGCGCCACCGGTCCAACCGGTATTCACAAGCCAACAGCTGACATCGTGCTTGGCGATCAGAGATCGAAGCAGATTACCGTATTCCGACGGATGGCGCGGCATGAAGGGAGCGCCAAAGCAAGTCGAGAACGTTGCTTCCGGTTCGGTAAGGCCTTTTTCAGTACCCGCGACCTTGGCAGTGTACCCTGAAAGGAAA
>JAHEHW010000279.1 GCA_024639745.1 Salaquimonas sp.
GCCGAATACGACATAGTCGAATGCCTCGACCGGAATGATCTTACTAGTCATGCCTTGGCAAAACTCCGTGATGTACCATTCTCAACCTTACAACGATCGCAAAAACGGACAATGGGGTGTCGAACAGTAATTTTTTAATCGATTTAAAAAATTCTTCGCTTACTTTCAAGTTATGTTTGGCAAATGAAAAGGCCGCCTTGATAGGCGGCCTCGAAATCTTTTGCAAGCGTGTCGCGTTGAAGCGGGTTTATCGATTCTGCTTCACGATAATCGGCGTCAGCAGATCGCCCCAGTTGCCATTACCGCCGTGATGCCTTGCTGAACGGATGAGTTCCACCGACACGCCGGCCTCCACTGCCTTCATCACCGACTGATTGAGCCTGTGCAAATCGTTTGCAACCATGCGGATGGCGGCCTGTTCGTCGGCACTCATGCTGGATCCCATCTCCTCAGTTCGCTCCTTGACTGGAGGCTTGGCGTTCATCTTCACTCTCCTAAAACGCTTCTATTGCGGATATCTCTTTGCGTACGCGTCGCAAACGGCAATTTCAACTCTTGTTTCCCATTGGCCAGCCAAACCTTGAGATTGCCTGCGCCCAAAACTTCGCATAGCACAAGGAATTTGCAAGGTTAAATTCTGTAAAAGCAGGCGATTTGTGTCATATTGTGTTGAGTTTTCTGCTTTCAACTAGTAATTTTGTAAAAATTGTAAATCTGCTCTGGTCGCGTTGCCAGAGCAAATCCTCCCGGAGACTCCGGCAATGGCCGAACAGAAGATTTTTGCCGGACCGAGAATCAGGCGAATACGCAATACGCTGGGACTCACCCAGACGGCAATGGCAGAGGAATTGGCCATCTCGCCCAGCTATTTGAACCTGATCGAACGAAACCAGCGTCCGTTGACGGTCCAATTACTTCTCAAGCTGGCCTCGACCTATGAAATCAACCTGGAAGAGCTGAAAGGCGAGGCTTCTGGCGCCCAAGCGGCACTGAAGGAAATCTTCGGTGATCCGCTATTGTCGGGTGAACTGCCGGGCGATCAGGAACTGTTCGAGATCGCCGAGGCTGCCCCCAATGCGGCGAATGGGGTCGTGAAACTGTACAAGGCCTATCGTGAATCCCAGGAGCGCCTTTCCGATCTCAAGGACCTGCTCGCCAGGGAGGGGCATGAGACCTCGCTGTCATCGGCCAGATTGCCGGCGGATCAGGTCCGCGAGCATTTCGAGAGCGCGCCGAATTTCTGGCCTTCAATCGATGAAAAGGCATCTGAATTCGCCGACCGGCTCGAAGGCGGATATGAACTCCTCGGCGCTCTGAAGAACTGGCTGAGGCGCGAGCATCATATTGTTGTCAGAACCCTGCCGGCCCACGCCATGCCATTGTGGCGCCGCCGTTTCGATCGTCATTCGATGCGCCTCTTTCTATCGGAACGGCTTTCGCTTTTCGATCAGTTGCGTGAAGTCGCGATGGAGGCCTGTCTTCTTTATATGCCGGATGCCATCAATGACGAGCTGTCAAAGTCGGGTTTGGAAGGAGATGAGGCTCGGCGTCTCGGTCGTTTCGAACTTGCCCGCTACGCGGCTCATGCCTTGATACTGCCGTATGAGCGTTTTCGCGAGACGGCGGTGAAAGTCCGCTACGATATAGATATTCTGCGTTCGCGGTTCGGCGCCTCTTTTGAACAGGTTGCCAATCGGCTGACCATGCTCCAAAAGCCTGGTGCGAGCGGAATCTCTTTCTTTTTGCTTGAGATTGACCATGCCGGCAATCGCTTCCGGCGCGCAGGGGCCAAGGGGTTTCCGCAATCCCGATTTGGGGGCGGGTGCCCGAAACTGCCCATCCATGCCGCGTTCGAGCAGCCTGGGCGCATCCTGGTCGAGGATGTGGAAATGCCCGACGGCAGCGAATTCATGGTGATCGCGCGAACGCTCGAAGGTCCGCAGGGGGCATTCGATGAACGCGTGAGACGCACCGCAATTCTGCTCGGCTGCGACTCCGCCCATATCAGGGAAACGATATATGGCGACATGCTACGCGGCAGCGCTATGAAACCGACGCCGATCGGTCCAATCTGCCGCCTTTGCGAGCGGCAGGGTTGTCTGGCCCGCTCCGAGCCTCCGATCACCCGTCCGCTGGGGCTGGATGAACAGGTATCGGGCTTCAGCGTCTACGATTTCCAATGATGACGATGGCCGGAAGGATCAGCTTCGAGGCGGTCGGAACAGGAAAACGATCAGCCAGACCGGCAAGATAACCATCGAACCAAGAACAAGATGCGGTGCCGCCCAGGTCAGGCCGTTTTCGATAAGTGTAATGACGTTCTCGGGGGGCACGCCCAATTCGAGCAGTACCTGCTCGGCGGAAAGATCGAGCTTGTTAAGGATGACACCGGTGATCAGCGAAGCGATCAGGATCTTCAAGATGGTCGAGAAGAGTTTCAGCATGGCATTCCTGGGTACCGGCTGCTGCTATTGGCCTACAAATTAGGAGCGGTAGCGAATGAATAATGCAGCCTTGCTGCCCAATTCGTCAATTCTTCCCTTCACGAGCTCGGATGATCGACACGACAAATCAGTTGCCGGTGACGATTTCGGGCATGAAGAGTGGACCTGAAAGGGTTCCGCCGATAAAGAACTGATCGATGTTTTCCACCTGTTGATTGGGGTTCTCACGGAAAAGACGTCCCCACAAAGCCAGGTTGCCCGATCGCAGGTCTGCCTTGCCGTCGAGCCTGGCCTTGTGGTCCGCCGTGGTGAATCCGCTTTCCCGTATCCATGCGACGCCGCTATTGATCCGGGCTTTCAAGACCAGTTGCTGTACCGAAGTCTGGTCGGAACCGCTCGATATTTGAATGTTTTCCGTATTCGCTCGGGGTTCCTCGATACCGCGCATCAATTGGCTGAAATCCATGCCGATCAGGTTTCCTTTCGCCATGGTCATCAGAAAGTCGCCCTTGGCGTTCGCGATAAGTTCTGCAAGGTTTTTTCCGATGGATTTGAGCTTCAGGGAAACATCGCCCGTTCCCCCTGGCCTGATGGTCAGATTGGCGAGCAATGGTCTGAAATCATCGGTATTGGCCCCGGAGAGGTTCAGTTCCGCGGCAAAGGACTGTGTCTCGCCGCTTACTCCGGCTTCGATCTTTCCAACAGCGGTACCCGACCCAATCGTGGCATTGCCGATATCGATGATCATTTGCCCGTCGCGGGTCATGAAGGCGCCGGCAAATTCACCGATTTGATAATCGCCCAACGTCATTTGCGCCGAGGAAAGACGGATATCGAACTCCGCTTCGCTCAGCAGGGGCATGCCGGTCATTGGATCCTTGGTTATCTCGGAGATCGACCATGAACTCAGATAGGGATCAAGTTTGGTGGAACTGCTGGCAAGCGTACCCGTAATCCTGAACTTGTTCGCTTCCATTATCGAGACCCGCAAGTTGCCGGCGCTTCGGTTGCCATCGAGGCTGAATGCCGCGTCGTCGAGCTGCAATTGTGAAAGCGTTCCCGAAATGCGGCCATCGGCGGAAAACCCAGCGAAGCTTGAGCCGGTGCTTGCCTCCCCGCCGGCAAGATTGATCAATCTTCTCAGCGAAGGGGAACTCGCATTGATCTTGCCGTTCACATAGAAATCCG
>JAHEHW010000280.1 GCA_024639745.1 Salaquimonas sp.
GACGAAAATCTCACCTTTTGAAGGCAATTCAAGCAAATTAATGCAACGCAGGAAGGTGCTTTTGCCGGAACCGGACGCACCGATGATCGAGATAACGTCACCCTTTCGGGCTTCCATCGAGATGCCCTTGAGAACCTCAAGCGTACCAAAGCTCTTATGGATGTCTTTTACCGACACTGCGGCCGGTTCGGCTGCGGCGGTCGTTTCTTCCTTGGATTCCTGGACAAGCACCGACTGCATGACTCCCTGAACAACGAGCACATGCAACAACGATTGATCGGGTTTTGCAACCCCTCGACCCCTATTGACGTTTGCGTCAATTTTCTTCTCGCAATGCGAAGAGGACAGGCGTTCGCCTGTCCTCCATGCAACCTCAGGCCTCGAATTCGATCAACAAATCCTTGGCATCGACGCTGGTACCGGGCTGGGCATGAACTGCGGCAACCGTTCCATCCCTATCGGCATGAATCGACGTTTCCATTTTCATCGCTTCGATAGTCAGAAGAACACTCCCGGTCGTGACCTTATCGCCAGCCTTTACATTGACGCTAGCGATGGTACCGGGCATCGGAGCGCCTACATGCGCAGCATTGCCTTCCTCGGCCTTTTTCTGTTTCGCGATTTGAGATGCAACCGCGCGGTCGGGCACGCGGATTGTACGCGGCTGACCGTTAAGTTCGAAGAAAACTTTGACTTCACCCTCTTCGTTCGTCTCGCCGATGGTGAGCAGTCGAATTTCAAGCGTCTTGCCCGGATCGATTTCGACAGAGATCTGCTCCTGAGGCTCCATCCCATAGAAGAAAACAGGGGTCGGAAGCGTACGGACCGGACCATAGCTCCGATGGCGTCCCATATAGTCGAGGAACACTTTCGGATACATCAGATAACCGCATAGATCTTCCTCATCGATCTTGAAGCCATTCAATTCTTCGGACAGCTTCTTGCGGGTCGTCTCGAAATCGATCGGCTTCATATCGGCACCCGGTCGCGTTTCGATCGGAGTCTCGTTCTTCAAAATCTTCTTCTGCAACGCTTTCGGCCAGCCTCCCGGCGGTTGACCGAGATTGCCGCGCATCATGTCAATAACAGAATCCGGGAACGAGAGATCCTTTTGCGGATTCTCAACATCGGCGCGGGAAAGGCCCTGCGTCACCATCATCAAGGCCATATCGCCAACCACCTTGGACGATGGTGTGACTTTTACGATATCCCCGAACATGTCGTTGACCTCAGCATAGGCCTTGGCGACCTCCGGCCAACGTTCGGCGAGACCGAGGCTTTTCGCCTGGGCCTTCAGATTGGTGAACTGACCGCCTGGCATTTCATGAAGGTAAACTTCGGAAGCAGGCGAGTGCAGGCCGCTTTCGAACGCCGCATATTGATGGCGAACGTCTTCCCAGTATCGTGAAATCGAGCGGATCTTTCCGATGTCGAGACCGGTATCCCGTTCCGTATGGCTGAGCCCTTCCACGATCGATCCCATACAGGGCTGTGAGGTTCCGCCGGAAAATGAATCCATCGCAGCATCGACGATATCGACACCGGCCCGTGCCGCGGCAAGGATCGAGGCGCCGGAAATGCCGCTGGTATCGTGAGTATGGAAGTGCACGGGCAGGCCCGTTTCTTCTTTCAAGGCTTTGACGAGGTCATAGGCCGCTTGCGGCTTGAGCAATCCGGCCATATCTTTGAGGCCGAGGATATGCGTTCCCTCCGCCTTAAGCGCTCGAGCCATATCGATGTAATAGTCCAGATTGTATTTTGGCCGATCCGGGTCGAGGATATCGCCGGTATAGCAGATCGCAGCTTCGCAGATCTTGCCGGACTCGAGCACGGCGGCGATCGCCACCTTCATATTCTCGACCCAGTTGAGGCTGTCGAATACGCGGAAAACGTCGACCCCGCTTTTCGCGGCCTGATCGACGAACTTCTCCACCACATTATCTGGGTAGTTGGTGTAACCGACACCATTCGATGCCCTTAGCAGCATCTGGGTCAAAACATTAGGCAACCGGTGACGCAAATCGCGCAGGCGCTGCCACGGGCATTCCTGCAGGAAGCGATAGGCAACATCGAATGTCGCGCCACCCCAGCATTCCACTGAGAACAGCTCTGGGAGTTCTCGCGCATAGGCCGGGGCCACATTGACCATATCGATGGAACGCATGCGGGTAGCGAGCAGAGATTGGTGCGCGTCACGCATGGTCGTATCGGTCATCAGAACTTTGTTTTGCGAAAGCACCCAATCAGCGACGGCCTGCGGTCCCTTTTCCTCAAGCAAATTTCGGGTCCCGCATTTGATTTCTTCGGACATCGCCGGATCAGGCTTCGGAACACGGGGATGCGCTATCGGCTTCTGCGTGCCTTTGGTCTCCGGATGTCCGTTGACGGAAATATCGGCAATGTAGGTCAGAATTTTGGTTGCGCGATCGCGACGCTTCTTGAATTTGAAAAGGTCCGGCGTCGTATCGATGAATTTCGTGGTGTAGGTATTGTTGAGAAAAGTCGGATGCTTGAGCAGGTTTTCAACGAAGGCGATATTCGTATTGACGCCGCGTATCCTGAACTCCCGCAGCGAGCGGTCCATTCTCGCGATCGCCATTTCAGGCGTCGGCGCCCATGCAGTTACCTTCACGAGCAGAGAATCATAGAACCGTGTAATCACCGCGCCTGCATAGGTTGTGCCCCCATCGAGGCGTATACCCATCCCGGTTGCAGAGCGATAGGCCGTGATCCGTCCGTAGTCCGGAACGAAATTATTCTGCGGATCCTCGGTCGTGATCCGGCATTGCAGGGCATGACCGTTGAGATGCACACCAGCCTGGTTTTCCACGCCGGTCGCTTCATCGATCGTTTTCCCTTCGGAAATGAGAATCTGCGCCCGGACGATATCGATGCCGGTGACCTCTTCGGTGACCGTATGTTCGACCTGGATCCGCGGATTGACCTCGATGAAGTAGAAAGCGCCGGTATCCATATCCATCAGGAACTCGACCGTGCCGGCGCATTCATAGTTCACATGCTTGCAGATTTTCAGGCCAAGATTGCAGAGTTCTTCCCGCTGTTCCTGGGTCAGATATGGAGCCGGCGCCCGCTCAACAACCTTCTGGTTTCGGCGTTGAACCGTGCAATCTCGCTCCCATAGGTGGTAGATCTGACCACGCCGGTCGCCAAGGATCTGCACCTCGACATGTCTTGCATGCTGAACGAGCTTTTCGAGATAGCCTTCACCGTTCCCGAATGCCGCCTCCGCTTCGCGTCGCCCTTCAAGCACTTTGCCTTCGAGCTCTTTCTCGTTCATGACCGGGCGCATACCTCGACCGCCGCCGCCCCAGGAAGCTTTCAGCATCAGCGGATAGCCGACAGCATCAGCCATCTTGCGAACTTCCTGCATATCATCCGGCAGAACTTCAGTCGCAGGAACGACGGGCACGCCGGCTTCGATAGCGATACGACGAGCCGATGCCTTGTCGCCGAGCTGACGCATGGTCTTCGCTTTAGGTCCAATGAAAATAATGCCGGCGCGATCGCAAGCATCTACGAAATCAGGATTCTCCGAAAGCAATCCATAGCCCGGATGAATCGCATCGGCACCACTTTCCTTGGCTACACGGATAATTTCATCGATT
>JAHEHW010000281.1 GCA_024639745.1 Salaquimonas sp.
GCGAGCACATTCGGAAATTCGACCATATCGCCGGCTTCGCCGGACAGTTTCTCGACCTTCAACACATCATCGGCGGCAACACGGTACTGCTTACCACCGGTTTTGATGACTGCGAACATTCTTGATTCCTTTCAATGTTCTTGCACAGGTCTGGCGCGGTTGCGCGCCGCCCGTCTTCTTTTCAGTCTCTACCTGGTTTCACCCTGCCAAGGGCGATACCGCGTCTGACGACACGATAACGGTCCTATTAAAGCGGCCGGATATTCAAATAACAAGGGCGCGGATATGCTCCACGCCACATCGGGGGTGGCAATACATCGAAACGATAGGAAAAGTCAATAATTCCAGCTGACCAAAATGACCGATCAATCCGGGCAAGCGGGTAGCATTTACGCTCCTTATACGCCATATAGCCGGAAAACCACGTAATCCAGAGATAAATAAGGCGATTGGCTCATCTTCCTTGTATCCATGCAAGCCTTGGCCGGCCGCTGAACAAAAAATAACGATCAACGAATGCCCATCGAAACGCTTACATTTGGCTGCCGGCTCAATGCCTATGAAACCGAGGTGATGAAACGCCGCGCGGAAGAGGCGGGTTTGGGCGCACTCGAAGATGGAGCCGTCCTCGTGAACACCTGCGCTGTCACCGGCGAGGCTGTCCGCCAAGCGCGTCAGGCGATCCGCCGTGCTCGCCGAGAAAACCCCGATGCCCGTATCATCGTATCGGGTTGCGCCGCACAGACCGACCCGGAAGCGTTCGCCGTCATGGACGAGGTCGATCTTGTGCTGGGCAATGAAGAAAAACTCGCCAGTCATTCCTATCGCCAATGGCCCGATTTCGGTGCGAACCAGTTCGAGAAAGTCCGGGTCAACGATATCATGTCGATCCGAGAAACCGCCTCGCACATGGTGCAATCCGTGGAGGGACATACCAGGGCGTTCGTACAAGTACAAAATGGTTGCGACCACCGATGCACTTTCTGCATCATTCCCTTCGGGCGCGGCAATTCGCGTTCTGTGCCGACTGGCGAGGTCGTCGAACAAATCCGCGAGCTCGCCGCAAACGGCTATCGGGAGGTCGTTCTGACCGGTGTCGATACGACATCCTGGGGTGCGGACCTGCCTGGTCAGCCAAAACTCGGCTATCTCGTCGAGGCGGTACTGAAACACGTTCCGGAAATCGAGCGACTCCGGCTTTCTTCGATCGATTCGATCGAAGTCGATCCGGTGCTGATGGAGATCATCGCCAGCGAGCAACGATTCATGCCTCATCTGCATCTATCTCTGCAGCATGGCGACAATCTCATTCTAAAGCGGATGAAACGCCGGCACAGCCGAGAAGAAGCCATCGAATTTTGCCAACGGGCCAGGGCTGTCAGGCCGGATATCGTTTTCGGAGCCGATCTGATGGCCGGGTTCCCGACCGAAACCGAAGAGCATTTCGAACAGACACTGGATCTTGTCGACCGCTGCGGTTTGACGTTCCTGCATGTTTTTCCATTTTCTCCCCGAGCGGGCACGCCCGCAGCGCTGATGCCGCAACTCGACCGTGGCCTTATTAACCAACGCGCGCGGCGCTTGCGCGCGAAAGGGAAAGCAGTTTTGCGCAAGCATCTGGAATCGATGCACGGAAAAGGAGCCGACGTCTTGATGGAAAAAGGCGGGATTGGGCGGACGCGGCAATTCACAGGCGTTCGGGTGAGCGACGGCTTGGAAGTCGCGGCGGGCAGTTTCGTGCAGGTTGTTATCGATGGCCATGACGGCAAGTTTCTGACGGCGCGGCGTGATCGGGATGCCTGCGGTAAGCCGGCTCGGGCCGCTTGAGGGCGAAATGAGCGAAAAAAAACCAGGTTTATTCAAACGCATCTTCTCATTCGGTTTTGGCAAGAAATCAGAGGCGGAACCCGAGGCGGAAGCGCCGGAACAAGCCGTTGAAGAGCAAGCCGCACCGACAGAGATCGTTCCCGGTCCGGCAGAAGCCGCGCCTGTAGAGCCTGAGCCTAAGCCTGAGCCTGAGCCTGAGCCTGAGCCTGAGCCTGAGCCTGAGCCTGAGCCTGAGAAAAAGCAACCGGTTGCAGAAGCAGCCGTCAAGCCTAAAGCAAAGGCAGAGAAGCCTGCTGCAGAAGAAGCCGATGACGCCGCCGAAAAGACAGAGCCACACTCACCCATGGCGGAAGAAGAACAAGCGGCGGGGTCCGAGGAGCTATCACCTCCGGCCACCGAAACCGCCAGAACGGATAGCGGGAGCGCCGGCGACGAAGAACCGGTAACCGAACCAGCCGCCGAAAAGCCGCAAGAAACAACTGCATCCGCCAGCGACAGCGTCAACCTGACGGAGCGAAAGCAGCGGGAACAGGCCGCCCAAGACGATAGCCCGACAGAAGAGCGCAAGGCTGGATGGCTGAAGCGGTTGCGCCAAGGACTGTCGCGCTCATCTTCTCAGCTGAAAGACAATATCTCCCATGTCTTTACCGATCGTCGTCTTGACGACGATACGCTGGAAGAACTCGAGGACATTCTTATCCAGGCGGATCTAGGGGTCGATACTGCGATTCGCATTACCGAAAAGCTCGCGGACCGGAAATTCGGGAAAAGCATCACCGACGAGGAAGTCCGTGCAGTAATGGCGGAGGAGGTCGAAGCGATCATGACGCCTGTCGCCGTAGACCTGGATCTCGACCTCTCCCACCACCCGCATGTCATCCTGATGGTTGGCGTCAACGGGTCTGGAAAGACAACCACGATCGGCAAGCTGGCGGCCAAACTGCATCGCGCCGGCATTTCCACCGCGCTGGTCGCCGGCGACACCTTCCGGGCGGCGGCCATCGAACAACTGAAAATCTGGGGGGAACGGACGCATTCACCGGTGATTTCGCGGCCGCTGGGCTCCGATGCCGCCGGCCTTGCCTTCGACGCCTGGAAACAAGCGAAGGAGGCCGGGCAGCAGGTGATGCTGATGGACACCGCCGGGCGGCTGCAGAACAAGAAAGAGCTGATGGCGGAATTGGAGAAAATCGTCCGCGTTCTCAAAAAGCAGGACCCTACCGCGCCGCATACGGTACTTCTGACAGTGGACGCGACAACCGGGCAAAACGCGCTAAATCAGGTTGAAATCTTCAAGGAAGTCGCCGGGGTCAATGGCCTCGTCATGACAAAACTAGACGGGACGGCGCGCGGTGGCATTTTGGTCGCGATTTCTGCGAAGCACAAAATGCCCGTGTATTTTATCGGGGTTGGCGAGCAGGTCGACGACCTTGAGCCGTTTGAAGCAGAAGATTTCGCAAGATCGATCGCAGGATTGGATAACGAGGAAAACCGTGAAGACGCCTGAGGAAGAGAAACAGATTGGCCAGGGGCTGAAGCTGGCGCTGGAAATGGGGCCCCTTCTGGTCTTTTTCCTTGCCAATACCTACGGTATGGAACTCGCCGCAACATTTCCGATCCTCGATGCGCTTGGCGGCAAGATCTTCATCGGAACCGCATTTTTCATGGCGGCAATGTCAGTTTCGCTTGCCATTACCTGGATGCTGGAAAAGCGCGTTGCGATCATGCCATTGGTAACGGGGATCTTCGTTCTCGTATTCGGTGCACTGACGCTGTTTCTTCAG
>JAHEHW010000282.1 GCA_024639745.1 Salaquimonas sp.
TGGCGGATGAAGTGATCTCTTCAATCTAATCTAGCGATTTGGATAGAACTGAATTTCGAAGAGGGCGGCCAAATCGGTCGCCCTTTTCATTTGTTGGTCTCGAATATCACCTTGCCTACAAGTTGGCGGTTCGCCATCGCCTCAAATCCCTCGCGCCAGCCCGATAGCGGTAGAATCCGATCGATAGCGGGTGTGATACGGCCAGCTTCGGCGAGTTTCGAGATCGCCTGGCTGATAGTTTTGCCGCGCTCTGGGAAGCGCCGCGCATATTCGCCTGCGCGCAATCCCACGATGGAGAAACCCTTTATGAGCGGTATGTTGGTCGCAACTTCAGCGATACGTCCGCTGGTAAAGCCTACAACCACCAGCTTGCCGCCGAATGCGACGCATCGTGTGCTCTCGTCAAAGATATCACCACCAACTGGGTCGAAGACGATGTCACATAGTGCGCCGCCAGTGATTTCCTTCACTTGCTCGCGAAATCGCCCTTCGGCCAAAATGTTTGCATCGGGCCGGTAGAGTGCATCGATGCGCGCGAGTTTTGTTTCCACGCCAGATGCAGCGATAACTTTAGCGCCCATTGCTTTGGCTAAATCCACTGCTGCGAGGCCCACACCGCCGCTAGCGCCATGCACCAGCACCCATTGCCCCTTCTGGAGGCCGCATAGCTCGATGAGGCCGGTATAGGCTGTCGTGTAGGCCGCGCCCATGGCTGCGCCCTCAACGAAGCTCAATCCTTTCGGTAGTTTTGACAATCCGCGATCGGGGATGCTGGCCATTTCAGCGAAGGCACCAGTCTTATTGCCGCCGATCACATGGTCGCCGGGTGTGAAGCCGCTGTTGGGTTCGGCCTCCAACACTTCTCCAGACAGCTCCATTCCGCTCACAAACGGGACTTCTGGTTTGAACTGGTATTTGCCCTGAGTCATAAGCAAGTCGGGGAAGTTGAGCGAGGCCGCATGGATCCGCACCAAAACTTCGCCAACTTTACGCTCTGGATCCGGCAGTTCCGCCAGGTCGACACCCGAAAGGCCTCCTGCCAGCTGGGAAACAACCAGCGCACGCATCGGCTTTAGAATTCGTCCTTTGCAGCCCGCAAAGCGGCAAAGGTTTCATGCGGCTTGTCACCGCCCCATTTTTCCATCAGCGCCGGATCATCGGCCCTAAGGAAAGGGTTGGTCTCGAGCTCGCGCGCAAGGCCCATCGGAACAGTTGGCTCATCGCGCTCACGCTTTGCCTTGATTTCCTCGACATAGGCTTGGAGTGCTTCGTTCTCGGGATCGGCATGCAGCGCGAATGCTGCATTCGACTGCGTATATTCATGCGCGCAATAGAGCGTTGTTTCAGGCGGCAGGGCCTTGATACGTTCCAGGCTATTCCAAAACTGTTTCGGCTCGCCTTCGAACATACGGCCACAGCCGAGTGCAAATACGGCGTCGCCTACAAAGGCGTCCTCTTCTGAGGGGATATGATAGGCGATGTGGCCATTTGTATGCCCGCCTACATCGATCACATGCGCTGTGTATTTGCCCAGTTGCACCAAATCCCCATGGTCAACAACTCGGTCGATCCCGCTAATCTTGTCGACTTCCTGAGGCGCAACAATTTTGCAGCCGGTAACGCGTCGAATTTCGTCATTCCCGCCAGCATGATCGGGATGCCAATGGGTGTTCCAGATCTGCGTGATCTTCCACCCCTGTGCTTCTGCCTCGGCTAAGTAGACCTTTGCATCGGGCGTATCTATCGCCGCGGTCTCGCCGCTTTCAGGGTCATGGATCAGATATCCATAATTGTCCGACAAGCATGGGAATTGATGAATCTTGAGCATTTCGTCAGCCTAACCTTTCGCCATGGAATATGAAAGGCCCGCCACTCCTGAACGAAGGGCGGGCCGTTTCATTGTTACTCATGGAAGGAGGATATCAGTCCTCTTTCTTCTTTAGAGCTTCGCCCAGGATATCGCCCAGCGATGCGCCCGAATCGGAAGAACCGAATTGTGCCACTGCTTCCTTCTCTTCGGAGATTTGACGTGCCTTGATCGAGAAGTTTGGCTTTTTCGAACGATCGAACCCGGTGACCATGGCATCAACCTTGGCGCCTGGTTGGAAGCGATCGGGACGCTGTTCGTCGCGGTCGCGGCCAAGATCGGTACGCTTGATGAAGCCGGTCGCGCCATCGTCGCCAACCTGAACCTCGAGGCCGCCATCTCGGACTTCGAGAACGGTGACGGTAACGGTCTGTCCCTTGCGCAATGCAGAGCTGCCCGCACCTTCGGCGCTTGGCGCACCCTTTTCGAGCTGCTTCATGCCCAAGCTGATGCGTTCTTTTTCAACATCAACGTCAAGCACAACGGCTTTGACTTCTTCGCCCTTGCGGTGAAGCGCCAGTGCGTCTTCGCCCGAGATGCCCCATGCGATATCGGACATGTGAACCATGCCGTCGACGTCGCCGTCGAGGCCGATGAACAGGCCGAATTCGGTGGCGTTCTTGACTTCGCCAGCGACTTCGCTGCCCACCGGATGATTGGCAGCGAATTCTTCCCAAGGATTGCCCTGGGCCTGCTTGAGGCCGAGTGAAATGCGGCGCTTCTCAGAATCGATTTCCAGAACGATAACTTCGACTTCCTGGCTGGTCGAAACGATCTTGCCGGGATGCACGTTCTTCTTGGTCCAGCTCATTTCGGAAACGTGGACAAGGCCTTCGATACCGGCTTCAAGCTCAACAAATGCACCATATTCAGTGATGTTGGTAACTGTGCCGGAAAGCTTCGCGCCAATCGGGTATTTCGCAGCAACGCCATCCCAAGGGTCGCTTTCCAGCTGCTTCATGCCCAGCGAAATACGCTGCGTTTCAGGGTTGATGCGGACAATCTGGACCGTCACGGTGTCACCGATATTGATGACTTCATTCGGGTGGTTGACGCGCTTGTAGCTCATATCAGTAACGTGGAGCAGGCCATCGATGCCGCCCAGGTCGACGAATGCACCGTAATCGGTGATGTTCTTGACCACGCCATCAATCACCTGGCCTTCAGCCAGCTTGTCGATTAGTTCACTGCGCTGTTCAGCACGAGTTTCTTCCAGCACGGCACGGCGCGAGACAACGATGTTGCCGCGGCGGCGATCCATCTTCAGGATCTGGAAGGGCTGGGGAACATCCATAAGCGGCGCGACATCGCGCACGGGGCGGATATCGACCTGACTGCCGGGAAGGAAGGCCACTGCGCCCTCAAGGTCCACGGTGAAGCCACCTTTGACACGGCCGAAGATGCGGCCTTCTACGCGCTTGCCTTCGCCAAATTCGTTTTCAAGCTTGTCCCATGCGGCTTCGCGACGTGCGCGGTCGCGGCTCAGCATGGCTTCGCCGTCAGCATTTTCTACGCGGTCGACAAATACTTCGACTTCGCTGCCTACTACCAGCCCGTGTTCGTCTTCGTTACGGGCAAATTCTTTCAGGGGTACGCGGCCTTCGCTTTTGAGGCCGACATCGATCATGGCCATGCCATTTTCGATCACGGTTACTGTGCCTTTTACGACGCGGCCTTCAAAGCCGCCGTCTTCTGCACTACCGAGTTGTTCATTGAGAAGCGCTTCAAAATCCGCGCGA
>JAHEHW010000283.1 GCA_024639745.1 Salaquimonas sp.
AACAGGTTGCCTCTTGCCAGCGGCGCGACCATTTCTTTCCCAAGAGATGACGGCGAGTGATTTTTTCTTTATCGCAGGGCCCGAAATTAGCTTGCGAAATATTCTTCCATGAACACCGGCAATCAACAACAGGCGGAAACATTCCCGACACCGGCAAACGGGCGGGACGTCATAGGCATACTGGGGCCCACCAATACCGGCAAGACCCATTTGGCCATTGAACGCATGGCCGCCCACAGCAGTGGTTTGATCGGGCTGCCGCTTCGCCTGCTCGCCAGGGAAGTTTACCAGCGGTTGGGGAATCTGGTGGGGTTCGGCAATGTCGCACTGATTACGGGCGAAGAGAAAATCAACAGCGATAAAGCTCGTTATCGGGTCTGCACGGTTGAAGCCATGCCGACACAGACCGATGCTGCCTTCGTTGCCATCGACGAAGTGCAGATGGCTACCGATCTTGAGCGTGGTCACATCTTCACGGACCGGATTATGAATTTGCGCGGGAAGCAGGAAACCCTCCTCCTCGGCGCATCGACTATCGAGAATTCGCTTCGCGCGCTTTTACCGGGCATCGAAATCCGGACGAGGCCCCGGATGTCCGTACTGGAATATGCTGGCTCCAAGAAGATAACGCGCCTACCACCGCGCACCGCAATAGTCGCTTTTTCCTCAAGCGAAGTATACGCAATCGCGGAACTGATCCGCAGACAGCGAGGCGGCGCTGCCATTGTCATGGGCGCGCTGAGCCCACGAACGAGAAATGCGCAGGTAGAACTCTACCAGTCCGGCGATGTCGATTTCCTGGTTGCGACCGACGCCATCGGGATGGGCTTGAACCTCGATCTCAACCATGTCGCCTTCGCACAGGAAACCAAGTTCGACGGCTTCCAGCATCGTCGCTTGACCGTCGCAGAAATGGGGCAAATAGCGGGTCGGGCGGGTCGCCACACCAGAAATGGCACATTCGGCGTGACGGGCCGCGTTTCTCCGCTGGAGGACGAGCTTGTAGAGAGGCTAGAAACCCATGAATTTGAACCGGCAAAGGTGTTGACTTGGCGAAACCGCGATCTCGACTTCAGATCAATAGAAACATTGAAACAGTCACTCGAGCGGGCATCCAATAACAGACTCTTGATGAAAGCTCTGCCTGCATCCGATCAGATCGCGTTGGAAACCCTTTCCCGCGATTCCTTCACCGCGGATGCCGCCAAAAGCAGCGATACCGTTAAACTGCTCTGGGAAGTCTGCCTGATACCGGACTACCGAAAGATATCTCCTGCCTCCCATGCAGAATTGCTGCAGAACATTTTCCACCAACTTATTTTGGATGGAAAACTGAACGAAGATTGGTATGCAAAACAGATTCGTCATGCCGATCAGACAACGGGTGATATCGATACAATTTCCATTCGGATTGCCCAGATGCGAACCTGGACTTACCTCTCGCACCGGGCCGACTGGCTCCCGAATGCAACATATTGGCAGGAAAAAGCTCGCGCGGTGGAGGACAAGCTCTCAGATGTATTGCATGATAACTTGACGAAACGCTTTATTGATCGCAGGACAAGCGTTTTGATGAAGCGGTTGCGGGAAAACACGCATATGGAAGCAGAGATCCAGCCAAACGGGGATGTCAAGGTCGAAGGTCATCACATCGGAAGACTCAGTGGATTCCGGTTCACACCGGATACGGTGGGTGATTCGCCAGAAGCAAAGGCAGCGAATGCCGCAGCCGGCAAAGCACTGACCGACGAAATCGAAAAGCGCGCAGGAAGATTGGCCGCCGCTCCGAACGCGGATATCATCCTTTCGTCAGATGGTATCCTGCGCTGGCAGGGCGACCCGATCGCCCGACTGGTGAGCGGTGAAACGGTTTTATCTCCAAGGGTGATTTTACTTGCGGACGAACAGCTGAGCGGCCCTGCGCGGGATCAAGCCGCAAAGCGCCTCGATCGATGGCTTGCCAACCACCTAGCCAACGTTCTCAAGCCGCTGATTGAAATGTCGCGAGATCAGACACTGGATGGCATGGTCAGAGGCATAGCCTACAGGCTCGTTGAAGCGCTCGGCAACATTGAACGGAATGAGGTTGCAGCCGATATCCAAGCTCTGACGCAGGATAAAAGAGCCGATCTGCGCCGCCACGGCGTACGCTTCGGCTTTTACAATATTTTCATACCCGTCCTTTTGAAACCTGCGCCAGTTGAATTCCTTTGTCTCTTATGGGCTCTTCACAATAATAAACTCGAGGCCCCCGGACGCAATGAAATCGTTACCATTCTCGCTTCCGGACGCACGTCCACGATCTACGACCCGAGTTTTGAGAACGAGTTCTATCGGCTGAGTGGGTACCGGATCCTTGGCGAAAAAGCCGTCCGCATGGATATTTTGGAGCGACTTGCCAATCTGATCCGCCCTGCTTTGTTCTGGAAGTCAAACGGTGACTCGCCACGTCCCGAGGGCGCTGTCGACGGACGCAGTTTTTATGTTACGCCGGCCATGATGTCGATCCTCGGCGCCACGCATGAAGATATGGAATTGATCCTTAAAGGACTCGGTTACCAATCGCTGGAGAAGCTGGAATCCGAAATCAAACCTGTAGACGCCGGCGATGCGCCGACATCCGCATCAAAATCCGAACCTGCTGCGAAAACAAAAGGAACGGCAGAAGGGTCGGGATCCGAAACGAACAAAGCGGAACTTGTCGGTTCGGCTGAAACCGGCCAGCAGGCAGCAGTCATTGAGAATAATTCCACGATGAGCGCCACTCAGGACACCAACGCAACGCCAGCATCAGATGAACAGGCTGGTGCCGGCAGCAATAGCACCGCTGGCGACACGGAGGCAGATACAGGGCCTAAAACCATCCTGATCTGGCAACCAGCTAGTCGCGCTCCCAGATATGGAGGCAATCGTAAAGGTCATGACGCCAAACGCGGGCAAAAACACCAGAAGAGCCAGGGCAGGCGTGGCAAGCAGCCCACCCAATCCGCGGGCCACAAAACAAACAAGCCGAGCAGATCTTCCGGACAAGGCAAGGAAAACCGCTCTTCTTCCAAGATCGATCCCGACTCGCCTTTCGCCAAGCTGCAGGCACTCAAACAGCAGATGAAAGACAACTGACCGGCAAGGCAATTGATGGCATTGGAACCGGGTCAATCAGAGCGTTTGCGTATCGACAAATGGCTGTGGTTCGCTCGTCAGGTGAAGACGCGGTCTCTCGCCCAGCAGCTTGTCCGGTCGGGGAATGTGCGGCTGAACCGGGAGAAGGTTTCGAACCCGGCGAAACTGATCGCTGCCGGCGACGTCCTGACGCTCCGACACACGAACCGGGTCCGCGTTCTGTTGATAATGGGCTGCGGGACAAGACGCGGCCCATTTTTCGAAGCCAGCCAATTGTATGAGATCTTGTCCGAAACGGATGTCCGATCGGCGGCGAATTTGGGAAAGCCCAACGCCGCGCCGCTGCCGGGACCCAAGCCATCACCGCGCGAGATACTTCACGCACGCAAGCTTTCCGGCAAAGAGTAAGCAATTTTTCGTCGGCTCCCCGTTGCGTTCTCACTTTTTTGGGACAATGTTTGATTTATTTCGACCCTAGGG
>JAHEHW010000284.1:0-1748 GCA_024639745.1 Salaquimonas sp.
ACCGGCTGATGCAACCAAGCCACCTGCTAAAATTGCTAATCCCAGTACACGCATCGGGAACTCCTCTCCAGTTTTGCTGTAACTGGCCGAGACTTAAGGCAGCGCATCCGCCTTTCAACCCGGCTAGTGCCAACTGACTAAGCCCTTGGCTTTAGGGAATCAATGTTTGGCGGTCCGCAATCTTGTCGCAGGAATTGCAATTGTCCAATAACTACTACAATCTGCCCTCGTAAATGTGTAACGTTTGATTGACAGTATCGATTCATAGAGGTTACGCGGAGTTCATGCCGAGACCCTTCCCCTTTTCAGCCATCGTCGGACAAGATGAAATGAAACAGGCCCTGCTGATGGCAGCGGTCGAACCGACTCTGGGAGGCGTCCTCGTCTTTGGTGACCGCGGTACCGGCAAGTCCACCGCCGTACGTGCGCTTGCGGCATTGCTGCCTGCGATCGAAACCAGGAAGCAATGCCGTTTCAACTGCCCTCCGGATGAACCGGCTGAGGCCTGTACGACATGCAATTCGGCAGACGGATCCCGAGCGCCGGGCAAAATCAAGGTTCCGACACCGGTTATCGATCTGCCATTGGGAACCACGGAGGATCGCGTCTGCGGTGCACTTGACCTGGAACGGGCATTAGTGTCGGGGGAGAAGGCGTTCGAACCTGGCCTGCTTGCCCGCGCCCATCGCGGCTTTCTGTATATCGACGAAATCAACCTGCTCGAAGATCACCTGGTCGACCTGCTTCTCGACGTGGCGGCTTCCGGCATTAACCTGGTGGAACGTGAAGGATTGAGCATTCGCCATCCAGCTCGTTTTGTGCTGGTTGGAAGCGGCAACCCGGAGGAAGGTGATCTCCGCCCACAATTGCTGGACCGTTTCGGCCTGGCGGTTGATGTTTCTTCACCTACCGAAATTTCTCAGCGGGTCGAGGTGATTCAAAGACGCGACGCCTACGAACGCGACCCCGAAGGTTTCGTGTCGGAATGGGAGAAGCGCGACAACGGAGTTCAAAGCAGAATCCTGACGGCGCGAAAGCTTTTGCCCAAGATTGATTTTCCGGACAAGCTCCTGACCAAGATCGCCCAATTATGCGTCGCGCTCGGGGTCGATGGGCTTAGGGGAGAACTCACCCTGATGCGCGCAGCGCGCGCTCTCGCGGCTCTCGAGGGCCGCAAAACGCCTAAACTCAATGATATCGTGGCGGTGGCGCCGATGGCGCTGCGGCACCGCCTGAGAAGGGATCCCCTAGACGAAGCCGGCAATACCAGCCGGGTCGAAAGGGCGATCAGCGAATTGGGTTATGCTTGAGGCTCCGCATCTGCCTCCTCGTGAGCAGGATGGCAAAACGCAATGGCGCGAGGCCCTCGAGATAGCGGGTATACTGGATGCCTTGCGTTCAGGAGTTGGTGGTATTCACCTGAAAGCGCGCGCCGGACCGGTACGGTACCGCTGGATGGATTTCCTTCAGGCGCTATCCAATGAGCAGACACCCTGGCTAAAGATAACACCCCAGATAACGGCGGACCGTCTGCTTGGCGGTATCGATATCGCAACCACGCTGCGCCTGGGAAAACCGGCACGCGAACAGGGAATTCTCGAACGCGCCGATAATGGTTTCCTTGTCATTGCAATGACAGAACGCCTCGAACCCGCAACCGCTGCAATCATTGCACGGATCATGGACGAGCGAGCGATTTCCGATCAGCACGCGAGGGATTCGCGCCCGGCAAATTTTACAGTTATCGC
>JAHEHW010000284.1:1758-2692 GCA_024639745.1 Salaquimonas sp.
CTCGGACGCAAACCGGCATCGTCATTTCCCTTCCTGCGCCAGGCGGATGGCCTCCTTGTAATTTGACCGAAACCGGCACGCGAACAGGGAATTCTCGAACGCGCCGATAATGGCTTCTTGGTCATCGCGATGAGCGAACGCCTGGAACCGGCAACCGCTGCCATTATTGCCCGGATCATGGATGAGCAAACCGTTCCCGATCAACTGACAGGCGATTTGCGACCGGCAAAGTTTACGGTCATCGCCATCGATGAGGGTGTCGAGGATGGTGAATCGATCCCGTCCGTATTGAATGACCGGCTTGGACTTACGCTGTCGCTGGATGGGATTGCGTGGCATGATGCGGTGAGAATGGGGGATGTTCCCGATAAGCCCGCTGGGGATCGGGAAACCAGCGTCAGCGCCGATTTACCTGCTGAAATGGCCGAGTTCTTCTCGACGATCCCGATACTTGCCGGGAAAAATTCGATGCGGCCTGCCATGAACCTTTGCCGCGTCGCAAAAGCGATTGCAGCCACCACCAAGCGTGAAGTGGTCACCAAGGAGGATGCGGTCCGAGCAGTTCGCTTCTGCCTTGGGGAAGTTATTTTGCCCGAACCGCCGGAGGTCGAAGAAACGCCTGAGCAACCGCCACCCGGAGAGGCAGAGACGCCGGAAGAGACTCCGAAGACTGACAATAGGACATCCGAGGAAATTCCGGACGAATTCGATGTCTTGTCAGAGGCGGCAAGCCGTATTCCGATTGAAGTTCTGCTGCGCGAACTCAGCCGAAACGCAATGCGAAGCCGGCTCAAGAGCGGCAAAGCCGGCGAAAAGACCAAAGCAGCAAGGCGCGGAAGGCCGACCGGTTTCTCGACGACACCCCCCCATCTGGAAGCGCGGCCCGATATTCTGGCAACCATTCGCAATGCCGTGCCCTGGCAAAAAATAAGGT
>JAHEHW010000284.1:2702-3583 GCA_024639745.1 Salaquimonas sp.
GTCGCAGAGCAGCTTGCGGTTGAAAATTCTACCCTCTGATTTTCGATACAAGCGCTTCAAGCACAATGCCGCCTCTACCGCGATCTTTGTCGTAGACGCCTCCGGCTCGACTGCCATGGAAAGGCTCGGCGAGACGAAGGGGGCAATCGAACTCCTGCTGGCCGACTGTTACATCCGCCGGGATCAGGTCGGCTTGATAACGTTTCGCGGAAGCGAGGCGGAACCGATGCTCGAACCGACCCGTTCGCTCGTTCGCGCTAAGAGATCCCTTGCGGGCATGCCGGGCGGTGGCGCAACGCCTCTTCCAAGCGGCCTGCGCCATGCCTACGCAATGGCGAACCTGGAACGTCAGAAAGGCAATACGCCATTGATCGTAATCCTGACGGACGGCAGCGGGAATATAGCGCTCGACGGGAGTGCAGACCGAAAGATTGCGGCAGAGGAGAGCCTCGCACTTGCCCGCCAGATCGCTGCCGCCGGTTTTCAGGCCATCGTCATTGATATTGCGAGACGACCACGACCCGCCGCAGAAGCGCTTGCAAGGGAAATGCGGGCTGAGTTCATCACCCTCCCCCAGGCAAACGCGCAATCTGTCTCTTCTCTTGTCAATGCGCGTATGGATACCGGCCGATGATCATTTCCGGGACCGACAGACCCGATTGGCAGATCGATGGGAGAGACTGGCCCAACCGGCAATTCAGCAGTTTTCTCCAGGCCGCCGGATTGCGTTGGCATATACAACGGTCAGAGAACGCTGACGCGCCGGGAATTCTGCTACTGCACGGGACCGGCGCTTCAACACACTCCTTCGCCGGGCTTTTTGCGGCACTGGCAGAGAAACTTGAGGTACTTGCCGTGGATCTGCCGGGCCATGGCTTTAC
>JAHEHW010000285.1 GCA_024639745.1 Salaquimonas sp.
ACGGAAGCTCTGTTTGAACAGTCCGTGCTCGTATCTGATGCCGTAGCCATAGGCTGGACATCCGAGCGTGGAAAGCGATTCCATGAAACACGCTGCCAGTCGCCCGAGCCCGCCATTGCCGAGCGCCGCATCGGGCTCGTTGGTCAGCGTTTGCTCGTAGTCAACACCCAGTTCCTGAAGCGCATCGCGGGCGATTTCATCGACTTGAAGATTGACCAGTCCGTCTTCGAGCAATCTGCCGATCAGGAATTCCATCGACAGGTAATAGACCCGCTTCGCCCCTTGTTCGTAAGTCTTGCGGGTCGAGCGGAACCATGGATCGACGATCCGGTCGCGAACCGCATAGGAAAGGGCCATCCGCCAATCGTAAAGTTGAGCGTGTCCGGGATCCTTCCCGAGCGTGTAGGTCAGATGTTTTAGAATGTCGTCCCGCAAGGTTTCTTGCCGCAATTCGATATCTTTAAGCATGTTTGTCTCGAGCGCTTGAGGTCACAGTATGTTATTGGCACCATTTCCGATTTTTCGAGTTCTCACCAAAAAAGTCCGATAGAAAACCCGAAAATGTTATTTCTGAACGCCTGCCGCCCCAAGCTCATTTGATTGAAGAGCCATGAAAGAAATCTGCCGATTGAGGGGTGTCGCGTAAGTCAGATGATGCCGATAGGCCTTGAGATTCTGAATTTGTGCCGGGCTCCAAGGTTAAGCAAGCTTGACCGGGAGTGCAAGTTGCGATTGGTCTCAATTTCAACGAACGGATTCTGCTTGCTGTTTGAACAAGGAATGCGATTGGAATTTAGGGTATGAAGGATCTGGTCGTAGATATAGGCGGAACGAATTCGCGCCTGGCACTGATTTCAGGTGGTGAGCTGGATCGCAGTTCCATCCGGAAATTCGACAATGAAAGCCACGGCGATTTCGGATCCGTTCTCGAGCGCTATCTGCAAGACAGCGGCAGTCCTGAGATTGATCAGGTCGCATTGGGTGTCGCCGGACCTGTGTCAGACAATAAATGCCGCCTAACCAATCTCGACTGGGATCTGGATGGTTCGATAATCCGCGAGCAAATCGGCGCAAAGGCCGTAACGGTGCTGAACGATCTTGAAATCGTCGCCTATGGACTTATCGCCTGCCACCATGCGAGCGAGATACAATCGCGGACGTTTCTGACCGCCAGAAAGCCACGTGCGAAAAACGGCCGGATCGTGGTCCTCGGTATCGGCACAGGGATGAACATCGCGTTCGGGAGTCAATCTCAAGGCGGGCGATGTTTTCTGTCTTCGGAATACGGACATTCGAACCTGCCAAATGCTGCTGCTGAAATCCTCCGCTTAGAAGCGCCTGATTTCGACAGGTCTGCAAAGATGTCCGTTGAAGATGTTCTGTCCGGCAGCGGTCTGCTGAAACTGTACCGCGCGATCGGTGAAGACGTCGCCGATGCCGAAACCTCTTCTGATGTCGTTGACGCCGCGCTTAACGGCAACGACGCTGGTGCAGTCAGGACGCTCACATTGTTCAATCGGATTGCAGGTGTAATCGCCGCAAATATCGTTTGCCAATTCATACCGAGCGACGGATTGTTCGTTACGGGAAGTGTTGGTGCAGCGGCCCTGCGCGAGCAATATCGTGATGCCTTTTGCAATGGGTTTAAATCTCCGGTCATGCAGCATCTGGTAGATGCAACCAGTATCGACGTTGTCACGGATGAATATGCCCCGCTCATCGGAGGCGCTGAATTTCTGTGCTCATAAGGGGAAAGAAACTGGAACAAGCGTTGCCATTCGCATGGTCCCGTGTTTTGAATAAGTTTCGCAAGGACTTGAATCAGATTATGAAGTTGGACGCAGCCGCGTATCAGCCGATTTCCATAAGCGATTCCGGCTAAACCGTTTTTCACGAATGCCTGCTTGTGAAAATCCCACCGCTAAAGAGTTCGAATCCCCTCACAATTTCAAACGCTTTGCGGCGTAAGCCAAATTCTTTCCCCGTAAGTCACAGACCAAGAAATTTTTGAAAAATTTTGCGCTTTGGCGAACGGCCATATCCGGCTATTCTTTTCACATGCGGAACCGGACTGGGCCCCTATGCCGAAGAGGTGGTACCGACGGTTCGAACAACGCAGACGCTTCCGGAACGGACTTCGTGTCCAAGGCGTAGGTGAAAGCCGAAGCTTTTTGTTCCGGGCAGGCAAGCGATCGCATCAAACGCGGAGCGTTACGCAAGAGATGCAAAGGGCAGACCGGAGCCCGTCGGTTTTACCGGCAGTCCGGCAAGGGGCAGGGTACAGGTGACCAGGTCCCGAAGGCGGTCGGAATGAGAGTTCGGATACGCCGGTTTGATGGACCGGGCGAAAATTTTCGCAAATCTTCGACCGGAGGTCAGACAGAACGGGGGCGGTGATTTCGATCACCGCCTTCTTTCGTTTTCAGTGCCCCTTGGATCGTGGATGAGGTTGTGCACTGCCCCGGCTTGCGCAGGGCATGATCTGGTCACCCGCATGACCACCTGTAGTTCAATTTGTCGGCTCACCGAAAGCCTGCCTTCATAAACCGTTGTGCCTCCAGACGATAATCGGCTATTTGATATGCATTAGTTGCGCTATACTTATTACAAAGTCACGGGTTGCAGAAACGCTGAAACATCAGCCTTTTTCCCTGGGAATCGGAATGTCAAGATGAGAACCCGTGTGTTCAGACACTTGTCAGGCTGCCCCTGCAGACGGAAGAATTTGAATGAAAGTAATGGTGCAACTTGCCATTTTGGCAATTTTGGGCGCCGGTACCGGAGCGGTGGTGTTATCGGCGAAAGGCCAGGATTCGACTGCAGCCGGGCACGGTAGTCGCGACCAGAGCAGTGTTCCGGTGATCGCTGAAAAGCTGCGTTTCGAGCAGGACCGAAAATCATTGGAAGTTGCTGGCACGGCTGCGGCACTCCGGTCTGTCACCTTATTCGCGGAAGTGGATGGGCTCGTAAAGTCGGTTGAGTTCGTTGGCGGCAGTAAAGTTAAAGCGGGTGACGTCCTGCTCAGACTCGGGGATAACCGTGAACGGCTCGCTTTGAAGTCTGCCGAAATCGAGCAGGCGCGACTCAAGCGGCAGTTGGCGCGATACGCAACGCTGAAAGACAGCGGCGCGGTTGCGGAAACGACCTTTCAGGAAACCGAGGACGCTCTGGCACTTGCAGAAATTGCCGTAGAAGAGGCGAAGATCGCGCTCGATGAACGGGTTCTGGAAGCTCCGTTCGACGGAAGGATTGGTTTGAGTGAGATCGATCCTGGTGATCGAATTACGACTGACACGCCAATCGCCACCTTGGACAGTGTCGAGCGGATCAGGCTGGACTTTTCCATTCCCGAGTCTCTCGCAGGCCGAATTCGGCCCGGAAGCAAGGTTGAAATCAGCAGTTGGGAACCGGGCAGCAAGACGATCGAAGGCGAGATTGACGCAATCGACAGCCGACTCAATCCGGAGACGCGGATGCTGCCGGTTCGTACCCAGGTTGAGAATGTCGATGGGTTGTTGAGGCCGGGCGCTTCCTACCGCGTCCAGGTGGAAACAACAGGCGGCGAGTATCCGTCG
>JAHEHW010000286.1 GCA_024639745.1 Salaquimonas sp.
ATGGTTTATCGATGGCAGTGGACGATTTCCAGAAATGCCATGTCAGCCAGCGTTTCAGCGACTTTTGAAAAGTATGCGAACGGCTGACGGCATGAAGGATTTCGGACAGATGCTTTTCTGTGCTACCCGGGCTTTCGAGCAACCATATCCCAATCGCCGGTGCCGGGCCTGCCTGGAGCAGGAAGTTTTCCATGCTGGTAACCGGAGACGGCATTGAAGAAGTCTTGCCTGTGCTTTGTTCAGATTTTATCGCACGCTAGCAACCCTATTCCCAAAAACCAACCCGGTGCGCGTGGGCGGTTGTCGGACGAGCGCCGTATCAGGTCGGGAAGGCGTGTCCGGTAACACGCCTTTAAGTTATGGCGGGAATGCCGCGCGGGGATTTCGAAAAAAATCATGCCGAGTGTGGTGATTCACACAGCCAGAGGAATATCCAGGCTGATTCTATACTCAGCAGCACTGCTGGCTCGCCGGTCGGTTTGCCTTATTCCACCAGGCGCACATTCTGCGGCCTGTTCTTCGCTATAGACTCACTTTGCTCAAAATCGAGTTCGGATATCTTGTTGCCGCGTTTTGTCACTTTTTCGGAAGATGTGAGAATTTGGTCGACATCCTTCTGCGCCATTCGGAAATGGCTATCCAGCTTCCGGACGCGATCATCCAATCTTGACACGTCTTCCGTCAGGCGGATGACTTCGCCCTGTATCAGGTGAGCCTGTTCCCGCATGCGGGTATCTTTCAAAACAGACTGGATTACCTGGATCGACAGCATCAGCAGGGATGGCGAGACAATCAGCACCCGCGCCTTGTGCGCTTTTTGCACCAGTCCTTCATGCTTCTCGTGAATCTCCGCAAAGATCGATTCCGACGGCACGAACATGAACGCGGTATCCTGAGTTTCTCCGGGCAGAAGATACTTTTCCGAAATGGCTTTCAGATGGGTTTCGACGTCGCGCCTGAACTGTTGAGCGGCGATCTTGGCCCGCTCGGGCGTATCCGAATCCCGGATCGCATGCCATGCCTCGAGCGGAAATTTCGCGTCTATCACGAGATCCGGCGCATCGTTTGGCATTCGGATGATGCAATCCGGCCGCGTCTCGTTGGAGAGTTTTTCCTGAAACGCATAACTGCCCATCGGCAGACCGTCCTGCACGATTGCCTGCATTCGGGCCTCCCCGAAGGCTCCGCGCGTCTGTTTATTGGCAAGGATGTTCTGAAGCTCGACGACCTGTCCGGTAAGCGCCGTGATATTGTTCTGCGCCGTATCGATGACTGCAAGCCTTTCCTGCAGTTTTGCAAGACTTTCCTGTGTCGATTTTGTCGTTTCGTTGATCGACTGGCCGATCCTCCCGCTTATGGTGTCAAGACGGTCGTTGACGGTCTTGGCGAGTTCTGACTGCCGGCCCGCCAAGCTCTCTCCGAGTGCCTGCATTCGGCCTGTAAGGGCATTCTGCGTTGCGACGAGTTCGCTCATCCGCGCTTCCGCCTCACGCGCCCGTTCAAGCGCCGCGGCCTCGTTGGCGGCGCGCCTGTTGGCAGACTTCCAGGCCGAAATCAGGTAAAGCGCAAATAGAATGGCAATCGCGGCAGCAGCGAATACCAGGACCTCGCCCAGAGAAAAGACTCGATCCCCGGCCGATAATACAGGGATCGCAAACAGCTGATCGAATGGGATTGCGTTTCCGGAAAGCGTATCCATGCCCAATTTCCTACCCGATTCGTCCCGATATCTGAAATAAAAAGAACAAAACAGGAAAATGCTTGGTTGCAAGAGGAGCAGGAGACTCGCAAAGCTTTCTGGAGCCTTTGTTGACGGGCGGTCCCGGAATTCATATTTGAACCGCAAGGAAACAGAGACATTCGCCCATCATGAGCCAACTGGACATAGTTAACATTCCTGACCCTATCCTGCGTCAGACATCGGAACCGGTCGAACGGTTTGATGATCACTTACAGCGGTTCATCGACGACATGTTCGAGACGATGTACGAGGCGCCCGGCATTGGACTTGCCGCGGTCCAGGTCGCGCTGCCGCGCCGTTTGATTGTTTGCGATGTTGGCAATCCGGAAGATGATGCGCGCCACGAGGCAGCGCTGGAAGTGTGGGAACAGCAGGTGCTGGAAGCTCAGGAAGCCGGTGTTGAACCGCCAGAGCGGCCCAAGCGTCCGAAAGGTGAAAAGAATCCGATCGTGCTGATCAATCCTGAGATCGTATCCTTTTCCGATGACCGCAGTGTTTATGAAGAAGGCTGCCTTTCGATTCCAGATTATTTTGCCGATGTCGAACGTCCGGCGGGTTGCACCGTGGAGTTTCTCGATCGGGAAGGAAAGAAGCAGACGCTCGAAGCCACCGGGCTTCTGGCCACCTGCGTTCAGCATGAAATCGACCATCTGAACGGTAAGCTCTTCATCGATTATATTTCCAAACTGAAGCGGGAAATGGTGATCCGGAAATTCAATAAAATTGCTCGTCAGTCGGGCAAGGCACCCACGACCGCTCGCGTCATCTGATGAAGGAATTTTTATGGCCCTTCGACTTGTCTTCATGGGTACGCCTGATTTTTCTGTTCCGACGCTCACCGCGCTGGTCGGACAGGGTCACGAAATTGCTGCTGTCTACACCCAGCCGCCTAGGCCTGCCGGGCGTGGTATGCAGGAAAAAAAATCACCGGTTCACGAGGCGGCGGAACGGTTTGGCATCCTGGTCCATACGCCGGCTTCGCTGAAATCCGAGGAAGAAAAGCAGCGGTTCCGTGATCTTCAAGCGGATGCGGCAATAGTCGTAGCATATGGGTTGATTCTCCCCGAAGCGATCCTTTCGGTACCAGAGCTTGGCGCGTGGAACGGACATGCTTCCTTATTGCCCCGCTGGCGAGGCGCCGCTCCTATCCAGCGTGCGATCATGGCCGGAGATGAGGAAACCGGTGTCATGATAATGCATATGGACACCGGTCTCGATACCGGTCCCGTTGCGATGGCGGAACGGGTGAGCATTTCTCCGGACATGACCGCCGGGGAGTTGCACGAGGTGCTCGCTGTGGCCTGCGCCGATCTTATGGCCCGGGCCGTCGGCGCTCTTGAACGAGGCTTGCTCGATACCAAGCCGCAACCTGAAGAAGGCATCACCTATGCCGAGAAAATCGGCAAGGAAGAAGCCCGGATTGATTGGTCGAAACCTGCGCGGGACGTTCACAACCATATTCGCGGGTTGTCTCCTTTTCCGGGAGCCTGGACGGAAATCGAATACAACGGCAGGCCGTTCCGTCTGAAAATACTCGCAAGCGAACTGTCGGCAGGCAATGGACAACCGGGTGAGGTGATTGACAATCGCTTCACGATTGCCTGCGGTGAGGGCGCTTTGCGGATCCTCCGGATCCAAAGGGCCGGCAAAGCAGCTCAGGCGGCCGAGGAATTCCTGCGAGGAAACCGGATCGACCCAGGCATGGTTCTGGGCTGATGCCACGTTACCGGTTTATCGTTGAGTATGATGGCACGCCTTACCATGGCTGGCAGCGCCAAGATGGGTTTCCCTCCGTTCAACAATCGTTGGAGGAAGCCCTGGAAGCGTTCACA
>JAHEHW010000287.1 GCA_024639745.1 Salaquimonas sp.
TAGGGCACACGGACGCCTGCTGCTGAAAGATGCCGCTTTGCCTCGAATTCATCGAGCCAGGCTTCCGTGGCAGGCACTTCACGCAAGCTGACAGGTTTCGGATTACGGATTTCCGATGCTGAGCACCCGGCACGGATGGCCGCGTCAATCGCGGCCAGTCCGGCCGTCATCCCATTAAGCGTCGCGACCCCGCCTTGGTGAAATTCCGCCGCAAGCGTTTCGTCAAGATTTTCCGGGTAGAGACTGAGCACCGCCAGGGGCGTCCGGCTTTGACTGGCAGTAGCAAGAATCGCATCGACTGCGCAGCGATAGCCCTCCCGCTCACAGCGATCGGATCTTGGAAGATCGAGCACCATGACACCGAGGTCGAACCCTTCACAAGCGGCCACAAAGGTCTCGGTCATTCGCGGAACATCGCCCCAGATGAAGGTGTGATAGTCGAAGGGGTTCGAAAGCGTCACGATCGGCCCGAGAAGTACCCGCAGACGCTGTTTCTGCGATACCGAGAATTCGGAAAAATCAATCGCTGTTCCATCGCCAAGATCCCCGGCAAGTCCAGCCTCACCACCGGAACAACTGATTGATACTACCCGATTGCCGCCAAGGGGCCCGACCTGGTGAAGCAGCTTGAGTGTTTCCAGGAAGGATTCCGGCGTTTGCGTTTCGATTATGCCAAGCCGTTTGAGCAAGGCGGATGAAACCGTCGCGCTCCCCGAAAGTGATGCGCTGTGCGTCATTACTGCCGAGCGGGATCGTATTGAACGTCCAACCTTCAACGCGACGATAGGTTTCCCAAGTTCGCGCGCACGCTCGGCAAGCGCCTCGAGCCGCCGGATATCTCCCAACCCCTCGAGGTAAAGGCCAACGCAGGAAACCCGTGGGTCATTAAAAAAGTGGATCGCGAGATCGCTTACACCTGTTTGCGCCTGATTGCCTACCGTCACCACCGCGGCAATCGGAAGCCCCCGGCGCTGCATCGTCATGTTGATCGCGATATTGGAGGATTGAGCGATGATCGCGACACCGCTAGCTACCGGCAAGCCGCCATGCTGGTCCGGCCATATTGGAACACCGTCCAGATAATTCAGATAGCCGTAGCAATTCGGCCCGAGGATGGGCATCCTGCCTGCTGCTGCCACCAATCGCTCCTGCAGGCCTGCAGCATCCAGATCATCCCTTTCGGCTTCTCGAAAACCCGATGCGAAACACACGGCACCCCCACCGCCCATCGCGCTCAATATGGATATTGCCTCAATCGTTGCGGAACGATTGATCGCGACGAAACTCGCATCGGGAGCTGCAGGCAGATTTTCGAGTGCGGCAAAACAGGTAATACCGCAAACCTCATTTCGCTTTGGATGAACAGGCCAGATTTCGCCGGCATACCCTGCCGCTTTCAATCCGGAGATTACTGCCTCGCCCCAATGCCCGCCAAGAACTGCAATCGATTTCGGATTGAACAGGCGGGCAAGGGGTTCGCTCATCGGGTCAGGCTCCGAACGGTCGTAGCAACGCCCTTGAAATGATATGGCGCTGAATTTCAGAGGTCCCCTCCCAGATCCGCTCGATCCGCGCATCCCGCCAGATCCGCTCCAGCGGCAGTTCATCCATCAGCCCCATGCCACCATGAATCTGGATTGCCTCGTCAGCAACAAAGGCAAGCATTTCGGTGGCCTTGAGTTTGGCCATCGCCATATCGGCATCCGTGACGTTTCCCTGATCATATTTCCAGCCAGCCTCCAGGATCATAAGTTCCGCAGCCTTCATCTCTGTTGCCATATCGGCGAGTTTGAAAGATACCCCCTGAAATTTTCCGATTGACTGGCCAAACTGCTGACGCTCCGCCGCCCATTGGACCGCATGTGAAAATGCCCGCTCCGCCCTTCCAAGGCATGTTGCGCCGACCTGGAGCCTCGTGGCGCCAAGCCATTTATTGGCGACATCGAATCCCTTGTGGGCTTCACCCAGCACGTTCTCTGCGGGCACCCTGCAGTCTGTGAATTCAAGGATCGAGTTTGTATAACCGCGATGCGAGACATTGCGATATCCGTCGCGCACTTCGAAACCAGGCGTCCCCTTGTCGACGAAGAATGCGGTGATGAGCGCCCTCCTGCCGCGCGGGCTCTCCTCTTCTCCTGATTTCATGAAGCAGATCGCGAAATCCGCGATATCTGCATGTGAGATGAAATGCTTGGTACCGTTGAGAATCCAGTCCGATCCGTCCTGGCGCGCAGTCGCTTTCATTCCGCGCAGATCGGAACCCGCTTCGGGCTCCGTCATCGCCAGGCAATCCCACTTTTCTCCACGCACGCAAGGTGTCAGGTAGCGCTCCTGTTGTTCAGGTGTCCCTGCACAAAGGATATTCGAAGGACGCGAAACACAGGTCCAATGCAATGCGTAATTCGTTCTGCCAAGCTCTTTTTCGTAGAGAAGCCAGGTCAGCGTATCGAGACCGCTGCCGCCAAATTGCTCCGGAATATTGGCCGCGTAAAGCCCTGCATCGATTGCCTTCTGCTGAAGTTCACTAACCAGATCGGGATCGAGTAACCCGGTGCGTTCAACCTCACCTTCGTGAGGATAAAGCTCGTTCTCGACAAAGGCGCGCGTCGTATCGACAATCAATTGCTGTTCATGAGAAAGGGCGAAATCCATCACCGTCCATCCATACTGTCGGGCAGCGGCAATTTCGATTGCGCTTTACCGAGCGTCGTAATCCTGGCGAGCACCTCGCCTTCCGGCTCGCAGGTTCGCCGTGTCTTCAGACTGACATGAAGAAGCAGCTGGTTGCAGGTCGCAAGGATGGTATCATCCGTGCGCCGCTTCATCTCATGATACATGCGCAGCTTCTTGCCACTGGCCTCCAGAACCTGAGTGATCACGTAAACAACATCACCGGGATGCGTTTCAGCAAAATATCGAATGTGATTGTCGACGGTAAAATAACTCAGGCCGCCCTCGATATATTCCGGATCGGCTCCGACCATCGCCATGACCACATCACCCGCATCGGAGAAAACCTGGCCATATCGGCTTTCATTCATGTGCCCGTTATAGTCGGTCCAGTCGACGGGAATCACCCGTTCAAGGGTCGGTAGCGGCTTGGTCAAATCAGCAGGCAGTTCCGGCTTGTTGGCGTCATCCTGCTGCTTGAGTATCGCGCCCGCACCCCAGTTTCGCGCCTTCAGGCCGCGAAGAATGGTCACCAGATTATCATCGCGGATGCGCTCGAGATCCCGTATTGAATAACGCCCGGACTGAGCATCGGACTGGTTGGCAATCGCTTCGACCAGTTCATCGGTCAGTTCGGGAACATCCATCAACTTGCTCCATGGCCATGACAGGCATGGTCCGAACTGCTCGATGAAGTGTCGCATGCCAGCCTCCCCGCCGGCAATACGATAGGTTTCAAAGAGTCCCATCTGCGCCCATCTGAGACCGAAGCCGTAACGGATCGCATTGTCGATTTCTTCCGTCGTTGCCACGCCATCTTTGATCAGCCACAACGCCTCGCGCCACACCGCTTCGAGAAAACGGTCGGCAATATGGGCATCGATTTCACGGCGAACGA
>JAHEHW010000288.1 GCA_024639745.1 Salaquimonas sp.
AGTTGCTGATTTCGGTCCGCTAGAGGAAACGAGCCTCGAACGCTGGCGCCGGGTGATGGATACCAATCTGGACGGTGTGTTCCTGACCTCCCAGGCTGCCATTCCATTGATGAAGAAGACAAGTCGGGAAACCGGTGCTGCGATCGTCAATATCGCCTCGATATCCGGTTTGCGAGCTTCGACGCTGCGTGTGGCCTATGGAACTTCCAAGGCTGCGGTAAACCAACTGACGCTGCAGCAGGCTGCTGAACTTGGCGAATATGGCATTCGCGCCAATGCGGTATGCCCGGGCCCGGTCCGGACCAAGCTTGCGATGGCCGTTCACTCACAGGCAATCATCGACGCCTATCATGATGCGATACCGCTAAATCGCTACGGTAGCGAGGTTGAGCTTGCCAATGCGATCTGGTTTCTCTGTTCGGATCAGGCCAGTTACATTACGGGGCAGATACTGGCTGTCGATGGCGGATTCGAGGGGGCTGGCATCGGACTTCCCGCCTTGCGCGATGGGAAATGATGCGGGGTTGCCTGTTAGTGGTCTACTTAGCAGCCCGCAAGCTGCGGTCGTGACGCCCTTCCAGGATTTCTTCGGCAAGCTTGGCGCTTTGCGTGCGCTGATGCAAGCGAAGCGACGGAAACGCCCATATTGCCGCTGGCCATCAACGGCGCGGAACTGGCTAATTTTCTGGGAATTGCGGTCGAAACCCTCAGCCGGCAGTTCAGCTCCATAAAGAAGGAGGGCATTATCCGCTCCCATGGCAATCGGATAATCGAGGTTTTGAAACCGCTGCCGGTTTCAGGATAGTTGGCGCAGGCGGCGAGGCGGCTTTGGTGGGAGCGCCACAACTGAGGTGCTTCACCCAACCATCGTCACAAACGAAAAATCACCCCGGGCGCTAACCCGGGGTGATTTCTTTCAGTCTCGAAAATAAATCCGGCTAAGCAGCTTTCTTTTTATTGCCGCCTTTATTATCCGGCGGAAAGCGATTGTAGAAGAGCTGGTCAGTTTTCGCCATTTCGAGCAACATTTTCGTCGGCTTGAAGTGGTCTCCATAATCCACGGCGAGCTTTTCAAGCAGTTCGACGAATGCCTTGGTGCCCATGCCGTCGATATAGGAAAGCGTGCCGCCGGTGAACGGGGCGAAGCCGAAACCCAGGATCGACCCGACATCCGCCTCGCGCACATCGGTGACGACGCCTTCCTCGATACAGCGGGTCGCTTCGAGCGCGATCGTGGCGTGGAAACGGTCTATCAATGTCTGTACTGAGAGATCGTCGGCCTTTTGCTGCGGATAGAGCGTTTTCAGCTTCGACCAGAGAAGTTTCTTGACGGGTTTCTCCGGATAGTCATAGAAGCCCTTACCGTTTTTGCGGCCTTTGCGATCATGCTTTTCGACCATGGTGTCGATCAGCTCGATATGGCGCGGATCAACGGCGCCTTCGCCCATGTCCCTGACCGTCTGCTTGAGGATCTTCTGCGAAAGATCGATGGCCGTCTCATCATTGAGCGCAAGCGGGCCGACGGGCATGCCGCCCATCTTCGCGGCGTTTTCGATCATCGCCGGTGGTACACCTTCGATCAGCATGTTGTAAGCTTCAGACATATAGCGCAGCACGCAGCGGTTGATATAGAACCCGCGGGTGTCGTTGACCACGATTGGCGTTTTCTTGATCGCGGTGACATAGTCGAGCGCGGTCGCAAGCGCCGTATCACCAGTGTTTTCGCCCATGATGATCTCGGTCAGCATCATCCGATCGACCGGTGAGAAGAAGTGAATGCCGATGAAACGGGTCTCTTCCGGGAAGTTCGCCGCAAGCGAGGTAATCGGGATCGTCGAGGTGTTGGAAGCGAAGAGGGCATCCGCCTTCATATGCTTGGCGGCTTCGACGGTCACACCCTTCTTGACTTCGGAATCTTCGAACACCGCCTCAATGACGAGGTCGCAATCGGTCAGCGACGCATAGTCCGTGGTCGTCGTGATGCGCGAAAGCAGTGCCTCTTTCTTTTCGGCTGACGATCGCTTCTTGGAGATAGCCTGGTCTTCGAGACCCACGGCATGGGCCTTGCCCTTGGCCGCCGCCTCGTCGTCCCGGTCGAGAAGCACGACTTCAATGCCCGACTTGGCGGTGACATAACCGATGCCGGCGCCCATGAAACCACCGCCCCCGAGAATGCCGACCTTTTTGATGTCGGTCACCGGAACGCCGGCTGGCCGCCGGGCGCCCTTATTGAGCGCCTGCATCGACATGAATAGCGAACGAATCATGTGCTTCGCTTCGGTTGTCTGCAGAACTTGAGAAAAATAGCGGCTCTCGATGCGGATCGCGGTATCGAACGGAACCAGCAGACCCTCATAGACGCATTTCATGATTGCCCGCGCGCCCGGATAATTGTCCTGTGTTTCGCGACGGTAGATGGCATTTGCCGGAGGAAAGAGTTGGAAGCCTGCCGGCGAGTAGACTTTGCCGCCAGGTAGCTTGAAACCCTTTTGATCCCACGGTTGGACAGGTGAAAGTCCGTCGAGGATCATTTGTTTTGCTTTGGCAACTAATTCATCAGGAGGGACGACATCGTGGATCAGGCCGACGGTTTTCGCCTTCTTCGGATCGAAATTCTTACCCTGCAGCAGGAATTGCAACGCTTCCTGCGTGTGGATCAAGCGTGGCACACGTTGCGTGCCGCCAGCGCCCGGGAACAGGCCGACCTTGACTTCCGGCAGGGCCAGTTTCGTCTTCGGATTGTTGGCGGCAATTCGCCCATGGCAGGCGAGCGCCAGTTCCAGTCCGCCGCCCATCGTGGTGCCGTTCAACGCTGCGACCCAGGGCTTGCCGGAGGTTTCAAGCTTGCGGTAAATCAGGTTCAGGCGGCCCGCATTTTCGAACAGTGCTTTCGCCGCTCTTTCCGGATTGCTTGCTTTCAAGGTCTGGAACTCGCCGAGTATCGTCTCCAGCATGGAGAGGTCGGCGCCCGCGGAAAACGCATCCTTCGCGGAGGTGACGACAACACCTTCCACGCTTTCGTCGGCGGTCGTCTCGTCGATTATCTTGTCGAGATCAGCCATCACCGAAAGATCGATGACATTCATCGATTTCTCCGGCATGTCCCAAGTGACGACGGCGATGCCGTCGCTGTCGGTCTCAACGGTAAAGTTCTGATAAGCCATCGGTTTTCGTCCTGAAAAGCTTGTGTCAAACGCGTTCGATGATCGTAGCGGTGCCCATGCCGGCACCGATGCAGAGCGTCACGAGCGCGGTCTGCTGATCGCTGCGCTCCAGCTCGTCGAGAACGGTGCCAAGGATCATCGCGCCGGTCGCGCCCAGCGGGTGGCCCATGGCGATCGCGCCGCCGCACACATTGATGCCTTCGTGATCGACCTCGAAATGCTGCATGAAGCGCAGCACAACCGCCGCAAAAGCCTCGTTCAATTCGATGAGATCGATATCCGAAAGCTTCATTCCGGTCTGCTTCAGAAGCTTTTCCGTCACATCGATCGGTCCGGTCAGCATCAGCGCAGGATCCGAGCCGATATTGGTGAAGGAACGGATTTTGGCGCGC
>JAHEHW010000289.1 GCA_024639745.1 Salaquimonas sp.
TTTCGAAATACTGGTTCGAGCGCCTTGCGCGGGTGCCGGTCGATATCGATATCGCCTCCGAATTCCGTTACCGCGAAATGCCGCTCAATCCTGGCGGGCTATCCTTGTTTATTTCGCAATCGGGCGAAACGGCCGATACGCTTGCTTCGCTGCGCTATTGCAAGCAGGCAGGGCAGCATATCGGTGCGGTGGTCAATGTCTCCGAATCCACGATCGCCCGGGAATCGAATGCCGTCTTCCAGACGCTTGCCGGTCCTGAAATCGGTGTTGCCTCGACCAAGGCGTTCACCTGTCAATTGGCGGTTCTGGCTTCACTTGCGATTGCCACCGGTCGTGCGCGGGGTGTTCTAAGTCTCGAAGACGAGCGTCACTTGGTTCTGGAGCTGACGGAAGTGCCCAGGATTGCAAACCAGGTGCTGAAACTGGAAGACCAGATCGAGAAGATTGCCCACGATCTATCCCATGCGAAACATGCGATTTATCTCGGCAGGGATACGAGCTATCCGCTTGCGCTGGAGGGTGCACTGAAGCTCAAGGAAATTTCCTATATTCATGCCGAAGGTTATGCAGCCGGCGAACTGAAACATGGGCCAATCGCGCTCATCGACGAGGAAATGCCGGTTGTCGTAATCGCGCCGCATGACCGTATTTTCGAAAAAACGGTTTCTAATATGCAGGAAGTTGCCGCGCGGGGCGGGCGGATCATTCTCATCACGGATGAGCGTGGTGCGGCCGAGGCTGCGGTCGATGCGGAACATATCCTGGTGCTACCGGACATGCCGGATATGCTGACACCGATGATCTACGCCCTCCCTGTTCAGCTTCTTGCCTATCATACTGCCTTGGCAATGGGAACGGATGTCGATCAGCCTAGAAATCTGGCAAAATCGGTCACTGTTGAATAGTCAAAAGGACTGTTTTGCCCTACGATTTGAAAGGGTGTTACAGCCCGTTCGCCGCAAAACCCCTTATGACGGATTCCTCCCGCGCTCATGTCGAGACTTCGCACTTATTTTCTGACCGGGTTCATCATTACCGCACCCCTAGTGATCACGGTTTACCTGATCTGGACCCTGATCGAATGGGTCGATAGCTGGGTGATCCCGTATATTCCCGAGATCTACAATCCGGACAATTACCTGCCGTTTCACGTGCCGGGATTCGGATTGCTGGCTGCGATTTTCCTGATCACTATTGTAGGCTTCCTGACCGCTAATATCATCGGCAAGTCCATCGTCTCCTGGGGAGAGGGGCTTCTCGGGCGCATGCCGCTCGTGCGGAATATCTATAACGGGCTCAAACAGATCTTCGAAACGGTGCTTTCGGACCAGACCGGTTCGTTTCAGGAAGTGGGCCTGATCGAATATCCCCGTAAGGGATTGTGGGCGATCGTTTTCATTTCCACCGCCACCAAGGGGGAAGTCGACAATCGATTGAAGTCAGTGGATCAGGACACGTTCAGCGTATTTCTGCCGACGACCCCGAACCCGACTTCCGGTTTTCTACTGTTCGTTCCCAAACAAGATGTGACGATCCTGTCGATGTCGGTCGAAGACGCCGCCAAGCTTGTCATTTCGGCAGGTCTTGTTGCCGCTGAAGACCATCAGGTTCAGTTGCAGGCCCTGGCAGACGCCGAGAAGGATCAGGAGAATGCGCTGCAGGCACTTTTCACGCCACCTGAGGAAAAGTCCAAAAAGGGAAAAGGGCGAAAGGAAAAGGCCGACTAGCTTTTGCGGTTGCTTTTCTGGACCGCGTCATCCCGAACGGATCAGCCGGATCGCCTGATCTTGACCGAACAGGTAGAGCATCGCGCGTAACGCGCTTCCGCGCTCGCCCTCGAGTAGCGGATTTTCCTGCATGATCCATTTGGCGGACGTCCGGCCCATTTCGAGAATCGCGGCATGGTCCTCTGGACTGGCAAGATTGAATCCAGGGGCGCCGGATTGCCGTGTGCCGAGTATTTCGCCTTCGCCCCGGAGCTTGAGGTCTTCTTCGGCAATGCGGAAGCCGTCATTCGTTTCCCGCATGATTCGCAGTCGCTCCTGGGCTATCTGGCCGAGCGGCGCGCGATAGAGAAGGATGCAATGGCTTTCCCGCTCGCTCCTGCCGACACGTCCGCGGAGCTGATGCATCTGGGCGAGACCGAAACGTTCTGCATTTTCGAGGATCATGATCGTAGCGTCAGGCACATCGACGCCGACCTCAATCACGGTCGTCGCTATCAGTATGCGGGTCTGGCCAAGGCGAAAGGCCTCCATTGCCACGTCCTTTTCAGTGGATGAAAGCCGACCATGAACAAGACCGACCTGGTCGCCAAAAATCTTTTGCAGGCTCTGGAAGCGTTCTTCGGCCGATGTGGCCTGCAATTCTTCGCTTTCCTCTACCAGCGGACAAACCCAGTAGATTTTTTGTCCGTCGGAAACCGCGCGCCTGATACGCGCAATAAGATCGTCGAGACGGTCCTTGGATACCGCGCTGGTTGCAATTGGTTTGCGGCCCGCAGGCTTATCAGGCAGGGCGGAGACCGCCATGTCTCCGTAATAGGTCATCACTAGTGTCCGAGGGATCGGGGTAGCGGTCATGACCAGTACATCGCTATCGGGGGCTTTGTCGCCAAGCGCCAGACGCTGATGGACGCCGAAGCGGTGCTGCTCGTCGATGATCGCAAGGCCAAGTTTTCGAAAATTGACGGACCCTTGAAAAAGCGCATGGGTGCCGATCAAAACATCGATCTCACCTGCTTCCAATGCTTGGAGAAGCTGGTTGCGTTTCGCACCTTTTTCCCTGCCAGTGAGAATTTCCGCGCAGATGCCTGCAGCTTCGCAGAGCGGTTTTATCGTTTCGCCATGCTGTCTGGCGAGGATTTCAGTCGGCGCCATTATTGCGGCCTGAGCGCCCGCTTCGATAACGCGTGCAGCTGACAAAAGCGCAACGATTGTTTTGCCCGCGCCTACATCGCCCTGCAATAGCCTCAGCATTCGCTCCGATTTCTGCAGATCGCTCCTGATTTCGGCGAGCGCGGTTTGCTGACTCTGTGTCAGTGGCCATTTGAAAGCGGCCAGCACCTTTTCGAAAAGCCTGTCATTGAATTGCCAGGCAATCCCGCCTGATCTGCGCATTCTTTGCCGTATCAATCCGAGCGCCAGTTGGCCGGCGAGAAATTCATCATGCGCCAGTCTTTTGCGGGCAGGCGATGAGGGTTCTATGTCCCCGGTTTCTTGCGGCTGATGGATTGCTTCAAGCGCCTGACAAAAACTCGGCCATTTTTCCCGCTTCAGCAGCGCGGGGTCGGTCCATTCCGGCATATCCGGCACCAGCGTAAGCGCGGCGGCTACTGCCTTCTGCAGGGTCTTTCTGGCGAGGCCTGCCGTGGTAGGATAAACTGGTTCCAGAAGGGGAAGCGCGCGAAAGCCTTCTTCATCGACTATGTGGTCCGGATGGACCATCGAAGGTTTGCCATTGAACCATTCGACCCGCCCACTGACGTAGCGCTCTTCCCCGATGGGTAGCGCCCGCGACAGATAATCGCCATGAGCGTTGAAGAAGACGAGCGTC
>JAHEHW010000290.1 GCA_024639745.1 Salaquimonas sp.
GGCGCAATGCGGCTCGCCCGCGAATTGGGCCCGGGACATACCATCGTAACGATCCTTTGCGACCATGGCTCAAGGTATCAGTCGAAGCTGTATAATCCAGAATTTCTTGCCAGCAAGGACTTACCGATACCCGCTTGGCTTACGCGGAAATCCACCTACGCCGCACCCTTTGTCGCCAACGAGGATGCAAGCGCATGACGCGAAAGGCGTTTCTGGAAGATGCCTATCTGACTGCCTGCGAAGCAAGCGTAAAGGCCGTGCAGGAAGATGGCACGATCGTGCTCGATCAGACGAATTTCTACGCGACCAGTGGTGGACAGCCCGGCGATAGCGGATATCTCGAGTTAGCCGATGGATCACACATCCCGATTGTCGAAACCCGGTATGGGCCGGATCGTAACACCATCCTTCACGTCCCCGGAGAAACGGCCACCACCATGAAACCCGATGACACCGTGATCTGTCATGTCGCCTGGGAACGACGCTACAATCTGATGCGGATGCATACGGCCTGCCACATATTGAGCGTCGTATGCCCATATCCCATCACGAGCGCCAATGTGGGCGAAACCGAGTCCCGGGTAGATTTCGATCTTCCGGAAGCCGGCGTCAACAAGGAAGACGTTACGCGTGAAATCATGGAGATCGTCTTGGGGAACCACCCAGTTTTTACGCAATGGATTACCGCAGCCGAACTTGACGCCAATCCGGAAATCGTAAAGTCGAAAAACGTTAAGCCGCCACGCGGAGCGGGGGACATACGCCTTGTTTGCATCGGCGATGAGGCACGAATCGACAGCCAACCCTGCGGTGGCACCCATGTCAGCGAAACCCAGGAAGTCGGCGATATCCATATCGGCAAAATCGAAAAGAAAGGCAAAGAAAACAGGCGGTTTCGTATACGCTTCGGGCCTTTGCCGGCATAATCAGACAGGAGGCAACTGCGGATATGGCGACGATCCCCTACGCATGCTTTTTCATCGAACCGGACGAGTTAGCGGGCAAACTCGATAGCGGAACCGTAAATATACTGGACGGATCCTACTATCTGCCGGCAATGAAGCGCGATGCGGCTGCCGAATTCGGTTCTGCCCGCATTCCCGGTGCCCAATTCTTCGATATCGACGCAATAGCTAACCGCCAAATTTCACTGCCCCATATGGTGCCGAAACCGGAAGTCTTTGCCGAAGCCGCCGGCAAAATGGGGATCAGCGAGACAGACGAGATCGTTGTTTACGACGGTCCGGGCCTGTTTTCCGCTGCCCGGGTCTGGTGGACCTTCTGGATCATGGGAGCCAAGAACGTTCGTATTCTGGCAGGTGGCTTCGATCGCTGGAAAGCCGCGGACTATCCGGTTGAAACCGGCCGACCGAAGGAGCCCTCGCCATCGGTATTCAATGCGGTCTTCGATGACGGGCGCGTCGCCGATTTCGGGTTCATGCTCGCCAACATCAAAAAGGGTGAAGCGCTCGTTCTCGACGCCCGTCCCTACGGGCGTTTTACCGGAGAAGCGCCGGAACCGCGCGCAGAACTGAAAGGCGGGCATATCCCGGGATCGAGATCGCTGCCGGCGACCGACCTTGTGATCGATGGCAGAATGCTTCCGGTAGAACAGCTCGAAGAAAAGATCCGCCTGGTTGGGGCTGATCGCGCAAAGCATATTATTACCACCTGCGGCTCCGGCGTGACGGCGGCGATTATTACGCTGGCCCTCGAAATGACCGGACACACCAATCACTCGCTGTATGACGGCTCATGGGTCGAATGGGGTTCGCGGGAAGACGCGCCGATTGCCCGCTGGAAATAGCGCCATGGGGATCAAGGCGCGGGGGCAATGAGTTAAACAGAACGAGGTTATTTTCGGATGCCATCCAAACGAAGGAAAAAGCTTGTTGCTCGGGTTACACATCTTGAAATGACCGGCAGGCCATCGGCATCTGCGCCAATACCGACACGGCCCAGAACCGCACTGATGCAGGTGGAGAATATGCCTGCGCATTTCTACCGCTATCTCTACGAGCAGATCGGCAAGGCCCATCACTGGTTTTTGCGCCGTGAAATGGATGATGACGATTTGCTCGATATCATTCAGGGCGGGGATACACTGATAGAGGTTCTTTACGCGGACGGTTGTCCCGCGGGGTTCTTCGAGTTGTCTTTGGCAAATCTGCCGGAGCGTATCGAGATCGTCTATTTCGGACTCGTGCCCGACTTTCAGGGATTGGGCCTCGGGCGCTGGTTCCTGCTGTCAGCGGTTGAACGCGCCTGGAGCCATGGTCCTGAAAAGGTAACCGTTCATACGAACAGCCTCGACCATCCGTCGGCGCTTGGGCTCTACCAGCGGGTTGGTTTTTCCCCTGTGGCAATCAGCGAAGAAGAAGTCACCGTTTGGGAATGAAAACGGCCTGCGGTAGTTACTCCGCAGGCCGCTAACGGTCGCTCTCAGGCGACCGCTGACATTTTGTTTCTGCCGAGGGCTGCCGATGGCTCCACGAATTTGACACCGAGGGATTTGGCAACGGGCTCGTTGGTGATCATACCACGGTGTACGTTCAAGCCGTTCTGCAGATGTCTGTTGGCCAAGATCGCGTCCGACCCGTGGTCCGCGAGTTCCAGACCGTAGCGTAGAGTAGCATTGTTCAAAGCGTGCGAAGAGGTAAGCGGAACCGCACCTGGCATATTGGCAACGCAATAATGCACGATGCCTTCGATCTCATAAGTGGGTTCTGCATGGGTCGTTGCCTTCGAGGTCTCAAAGCAACCGCCCTGATCGATCGCCACATCTACAAGAACGGCGCCCTGTTTCATCCGTTTCAAACTCTCCCGCGTTACCAGTTTCGGAGCCGATGCACCGGGTATTAGAACGGCACCAATAACTGCATCCGCCCGGGTAACCGCTTCCTCTACCGCTTCGACAGTCGAATAACGAGTAATAACGCGACCGCCGAAAAGATCGTCCAATTCACGCAATCTCGGCAGCGAGCGGTCGAGAATCGTAACCTGCGCACCGAGGCCGATCGCCATTTTCGCCGCATGTGTTCCGACGACACCGCCGCCGATGACAACCACATCAGCAGGGGCAACGCCCGGAACGCCACCCATCAGGATGCCACGCCCACCATTCGGCTTCTGCAAGGCAGTAGCAGCTGCCTGGATCGAAAGGCGTCCGGCGACCTCAGACATGGGCGCCAGCAATGGCAAGTCACCTTTCTCACCCGTAACGGTTTCGTAGGCGATCGCGGTGCAACCCGAATCAATCAGGCCCTGAGTTTGCGCCGGATCCGGTGCCAGGTGGAGATAAGTGTACAGGATCTGCCCTTCATGGAGTTGTTTCCATTCGGCTTCCTGTGGCTCCTTCACTTTGACGATCATATCTGCCGTTTCGAAAACCGCCGCAGCGGTCTCGAGAATTTTCGCACCGGCATTTTCATAGTCGGCATCCGTCGCGCTGATACCGGCGCCGGCGCCAGTTTCCACGTAAACCTCATGATCATGCGCCACGTATTCACGAACGGACGTGGGCGTCAGACCGACGCGAAATTCATTG
>JAHEHW010000291.1 GCA_024639745.1 Salaquimonas sp.
GTCTTCGAGGCTGACATCGCCGGTCGATTCGTCGGCCAGCGAATGCCGGTAGAAGCGCGACAGCGACTGGATCATTTCCTCGGCACGCTCTCCCTTACCGGTCATCACCAGGGAGGACAGCGAGTTGAGCGTGTTGAACAGGAAGTGCGGGTTCACCTGATACCTGAGCGAGCGCAGTTCGGCAGCCTTGGCAGCGCTGCGAAAGCGTTCGCCGCGCCGTTCGGCAGCGCGCGCCCGTGCGCCGGCCACGATAGCCAGATAGAGGGCCGCCCACGCCAGCAGCAGGAAATACCGGGACAGCGCCAGATCGGTCAGGCGCCGCCAGTAATCGGCCGTGGTCGGCGCAGGTTCGATCACGATCGATGCGGGCGCTGCCTGTTGCCCCTCGCCGCCTTGTGCAATCCCGTCTTCGGTCATCTGGCCGGGAACATCGAGCAGTAAATTACCCGATTCGTCGCGCCTGATCGTCAGTCCGCGCTTTTCGCCGATCTTCTGGCGCACCTCATCCTCGATCGGGGCGAAGATCATCGTGTTGATCTGGGCAATGGCGAGCGAGGCCGGGGCCGCGGCAATGATCGCAATCCCGACTTTCATGGCCAGACTGCGCCCGTCGAACAGGCGGAGGAACAGCCATAGCAGCACGGTCACGCCGGCACCGGCAACACAGACGATCAATCTGCGCCACAGAAGCTCGTCCTGCAGTTCGAGCCCGACAACAGCGCCGCGAGCGGTAATGAGGAGGAAATACGCAATCCACAGGCCGATGATGGAAAATACCACCACCTTGACCGGCGCGCGCGTATCGCGATTCATCTGGGGTTCAGTGTTCAAAGCAGGCAATATGTGGCCCCGCCGCTGCGTAAAAGCCAGCGCGGCCATCGAATGGGCTAGGGCGTTTGTCGAGCAGCGACGCTATTGGGCAGGCTCGACCTCGCCTTTGGCGATCTTTTCGCGCCAGCGCGCCGGGGCCAGCGTGTGCACGTTATTGCCCTGCGCATCGACCGCCACGGTTACAGGCATATCCTGAACCTCGAACTCGTAGATCGCTTCCATGCCGAGATCTTCGAACGCGACGACTTTCGCGCCCTTGATCGCGCGGCTTACCAGATAGGCGGCGCCGCCGGTGGCCATCAGATACGCAACCTTGAACCGGCTGATGACCTCGACCGCATCGTGCCCGCGTTCGGCCTTGCCGATCATGGCGAGCAGGCCCAGGTCCAGCATCATATCGGTGAAGCGGTCCATCCGCGTCGCAGTTGTCGGGCCAGCCGGACCGACCACCTCGCCCATCACCGGGTCGACCGGGCCGACATAATAGATCGCGCGGCCCTTGAATTCGACCGGCAGCTTCTCGCCCTTCGCAAGCATGTCCTGAATGCGTTTGTGCGCCGCATCGCGCCCCGTCAGCATTTTGCCGGACAAGAGCAGCCGGTCGCCGTGTTCCCAGCTTTCGACTTCGGCAGGGGTCAGATTGTCGAGATCGACCTTCTTTGCGGCAGTGTCCGGTTTCCAAGTGACATCGGGATATTCGTCAATGTTAGGCGGGTCCAGATAGGCCGGACCGGAACCGTCGAGCGTGAAATGCGCATGGCGGGTCGCGGCGCAATTGGGGATCATCGCAACCGGCTTACCAGCCGCGTGGCACGGTGCATCCATGATCTTTACATCGAGCACGGTGGACAGTCCGCCCAGCCCCTGTGCGCCGATACCTTGCGCGTTCACGGCATCGAAAATGTCGATCCTCAGCTGTTCGATATCGTTTTGCGGCCCGCGCTGTTTCAACTGGCCCATATCGATCGGGTCCATAAGGCTGAGCTTGGCCAGCTTCATGCAATGTTCGGCCGTGCCGCCGATGCCGATGCCCAGCATACCCGGCGGGCACCAGCCGGCACCCATCGATGGGAGCTGCTCCACCACCCATTCGGCGATGTTGTCGCTGGGGTTCATCATCTTGAACTTGGACTTGTTCTCGCTGCCGCCGCCCTTGGCCGCGACATCGATCTCGACGCTATTGCCCGGAACCATCTCGACCGAAAGCACGGACGGCGTGTTGTCGCGCGTATTGCGCCGCGTGAATGCCGGATCGGCCAAAATCGAAGCGCGCAGCTTGTTGTCGGGATGGGTATAGGCCTGCCGCACACCTTCATCGACCACTTCCTGCAAGGAGCGGGTGGTGTCGATGCGGCAGTTCATGCCCCATTTGACGAAGACGTTGACGATGCCGGTATCCTGGCAGATCGGGCGGTGCCCTTCGGCACACATCCGGCTGTTGGTCAGGATTTGCGCAATCGCGTCCTTGGCTGCCGGGCCGGCTTCCGCCTTATAGGCTTCGCCCAGTGCCTTGATGTAGTCCATCGGGTGATAGTAGGAGATGTATTGCAGGGCGTCGGCGACGCTCTCGATCAGGTCTTCTTCCTTGATTATCACCATGCCGTTCATCGCCGTGCGTTCCCATGTTGCAGAATTGCGCTCCCCGATAGTCGCGTTTGCGGCCATCGGTCAAAGCGCTTGGCTGCAACATCACTTGACTCTAAGGCAATGCAGAGCTTGCAAAGCCGTGTTATCAATGTAATACAGCCTTCGGAATTACCATGACCACATCGACCAAGATACGCCCCGACTATGCCGCCGCACGCAAGGCGATGATCGACAGCCAGCTGCGCACCAGCGGCGTGAACGAGCCCTTCGTGCTCGAACGCATGGGCACGGTCGCGCGCGAGGATTTCGTACCCGAAGCCTCCAGGGGCACGGCCTATATGGACCGCGCTATCAGGCTGGGTGATGGCGGATCGCTTCCTGCCCCGCTGTTCCACGGCGCCATGCTCGCCGAAGCGCGTCCGCAGTCGGATGATAGCGTGCTCGTTATCGACGGGGGCAGCGGATATCTGCCCGCGCTGGTCGAGCCGCTTGTTTCTTCGGTGAAAACCATTTCGGCGGCCGATGCGCTGAAGGCCAAGAAGGGCGATTACTCGCTTGTGCTGGTCGATGGTGCGATCGAACATGTTCCGGCCAATCTGGCGAAGCTGGTGGCCGAAAACGGCCGCATCGTTACCGGTCTTGTCGAACGCGGCGTTACGCGCCTCGCGACGGGGCGGAAATCCGGCAAGGCGCTGGCGCTGTTGCCGCTCGCCGAAATGGGCGTGCCGCGCCTCGGCGCTTTCGACAAGCCGGAGAGCTGGAGCTTTTGAATGCATAAGGGAGGGGTCGTGAACAAACTGGCACTAACAGGAGGCGCCGCGGCGCTCGCCCTGATGTCCGCTCCCGCCCATGCAGATACGCTGCAGGAAGCGCTGACGGACGCGTATCTCAACAATCCCACGCTGGAAGCAGCGCGCGCAAACCAGCGCGCCACCGATGAAACGGTGCAAATCCAGCGTTCGCAGGGCCTTCCCTCGATTACCGGCTCCAGCATTTTTACAGAGTTTCTGAAACAGAACAGCACCAACTTCTTCACGCCTGACCGCGTGCTAACCGCCGGTGTCGATCTTGGCGTTCCTGTCTATTCTGGCGGGGCTGTACGCAACGGTATCAATGCGGCGAAAGAAC
>JAHEHW010000019.1:0-10864 GCA_024639745.1 Salaquimonas sp.
GGGAGGATTGCACGCTCATCATCGAGCGATAACCGGAATCGACGCGTTCAACCTCACGCGCGACAAGACCATAAGCCACGTAATTCGCGCCCGCACAGCCATATTCTTCCGGGACGGTGACCCCCAGCAATCCCGCCTGCCCCATTTTCCGAAACAGGTCCGGATCTGTCTCTTCGTTCATATAGGCATCGTTGATCCGGGGCTCGAGTTCCTGGCGCGCAAATGCGCGCGCCGCGTCACGGATCATACGCTCCTCTTCACATAACTGATCATCGATGAGAAACGGATCCTCCCATTTGAAGGCCGCCATGGCAGGTTTGTTTGTGGCTTGCTTCAGCGCTTCGCTCATCGTCTCGTCTCTCCAGCATATGCCGTGTCGCCGACCTTCCCCTATCGGGAAACCGGCACTCGGAATTTCCTTATAAGTTTAAGATCAATCCGCGGTCAAAGAAAGTCTGAACGGATCGGGTAGGCCCGATCCGGCAAAACGCCGCACAACGCCTGAGATGGCCCTGCAAATCAATCGACCTGCCGGGCCATTGATGGGAAGCAGCTAGCTCTGGTGAAGTCCGCGCTTGGACGCTTTAGACGTCGGCCTGCTCGCGGCCATACCGCACGAGGCGCGCTCGCAGCAGGGTCGCATCTCCATCGCCGTTTTCAAGCGCGTACACATAGGCGTGGGTATAATAGAAACAGGCTGCGTCGATATCCCCGCACCCTTCCTTCCATTCTCCCGCTTTTATGTAAAGCCGAACTAGATCGCTAGCCCTGCCACTGGTATGGGCCGCCAGAAGATGACGGTCCAGATCTTCGAGCGATTCCATTTTAGCGCTCACGAACCCCATACCTCTCACCTCGCTCCGGCTTGCCTGGCTTTCTTGAATTCTCCGGCAACCCAACGGTGAAAGGTGTGCGTTGGGCCATCCATGACGGGCGAGAATTTCCCCCCATCAAACATCGGCGCATGGCGACCCTTTTGCATACCCTCCACGACGAAGATGTCCTCGATGAAAACACCCTTCCAAAGCATGGCATTGGCGCTCCGCAACGCATCCAGTTCAGGCGCGTGTGCGCCCTCGTCGGTGTAATAGATTTCAACATGCTCCACCGTTTCATCCACTGCCTTTGGCTCCAGGATGATTGCGAATGCATGGTCGCGGTGCACACCGAGCAACACGTTCGGGTAGAATGCAAGATATTCTGCACCCTCATCCCATTTCTGCGATAAGCCTTCGAAATCCGGGAAACTTTCTCCAGCCTCGCCATTGATCTGGCGATAGACCATCGTCCCCTGCCCGGAGAATTTGCCATCTTCTTCGATGTTGTAATGGTCCTCCAGCCGTGAATAGCTGTTCAGGCCGGGATGGACCCATGGCAGATGATAGCTTTCGCAATAGTTTTCGATTGCGAGCTTCCAATTGGTTTTGACCTCGAGTTTGAATGAACTGCTTTCGCCACCATGAACCAGCGGCTGCTCAAACTCTTTCCAGCGCTCAATAACGTCGGCGGCGTATTCCTCGAATTCCGGAGCGTCTCCGGAAATATTCACGAAAATGATATCGCGCCAGATATGGGAACGGACCTTCAAAAGACCCAGTTCGTCACGCTTGATGCCCGGGTGAGTATTTTGCCCCGGACCGCCGACATGCGGGGTTGTGACGAGCCGACCGTCAAGCCCGTAGCACCATGAATGATAAGGACATCTGAGCGTGCCACGCAGCCGGCCTTTTTCCTGAACGAGCGGCATGCCCCGATGCCGGCAAGCGTTCTGAAATACATTGACCGAACCATGCTGGTCGCGAACCGCGACCAGTGGAATGCCGAGGAATTCAATGGGCATCGCGTCCCCATGCTCCGGAATGTCTTTTGCAAACCCGATAGCCGACCAATTGGAAAAGAGAACCGACTGCTTCTCTTCTTCGAAACGCTCTTGCGAGATGTAGAATTCGTTCGGAAGTCCCCTCGCAACGTCGATTGACTTGAGAACATCTTCGATACCGTCTCGCCCAATACCTTGGGTATGCACGTTCATGGCACTCTCCGTCTCTGGAACAGGAGCGATGATGCTGCAATTTCGGCTGCTATTACATGCGTGAAAGAGACATTCGTTGCGTTTTTGCGACTGACCCGCTGCCGCTCTTCATCAACGCTCCCGCCGTTTACGACCGTACAATTCCAATCGGTGATGCTCGATATCGTATCCCAACTCGTCGGCAATTTGTTCTTGAAGGCGCTCGATCGTCTCGGAATGAAACTCGATAACCTTTCCGGTATCGAGATCAATGAGATGATCATGATGGTCGCCGTCGACAACTTCGAAACGTGAAGGTCCGCCATCGAAAGCATGGCGGTGAACCGCTCCAAAATCCTCCAGCAGTTTCATGGTCCGATAGACGGTCGCGAGCGAGATCGACGGATCGATCCGCTGTGCACGCCGGTAAATCTCCGCCGCGCCAGGATGGTCGGCCTTGTCACCGAGAATTTCTAGTATGATCTTGCGTGGTCGCGTGATCCGAATACCGGCAGCCCGCAATCTCGACTCGAAATCATCAGGCCGTGCCCCGGTGGCCGAATTTTCCGCCATACCATGCCTCCCACATCTTGCTGGTCGCGACTTGCGCTTATTGGCAGATGGCAGGTCGAAAAGACAACCCGCAAGGCGTTTCCAATAACATCTGAAGAGACTAGTTGCAAACGATTTGCATTTGCATTGACGGGGGAAACAGTGTGCACTACGTTTCAGTGAAGTGAAACTCGTATGCACTGGATATCTGTCTCATGAGAGCTACTGAACTAAGGCACGGGGCTCGCTTCCTTGCAGGCGGCGCGCTCCTTCCGATACTCGCTCTTGCCGCCGGCCTTATCCTGGCCGGCCCTGCTCCGGCATCAGCCAAGCTAAAGGCGATTACGACCTTCACCGTTATCGCTGACATGGCGAGAAATGTAGCCGGAGATGCTGCGGAGATCGTTTCGATTACCAAGCCCGGCGCAGAAATTCACAATTATCAGCCCACGCCGCGCGATCTGATTCGGGCACAGGGGGCTGATCTAATCTTATGGAACGGTCTCAATCTCGAGCTCTGGTTCGAGAAATTCTTCCAGAACCTGAAAGATGTTCCAAGTGTCGTCGTCTCCGATGGTGTCACGCCAATGAGCATCGGCGAAGGCCCCTATATAGGCAAGCCCAATCCGCACGCATGGATGTCCCCGAAAGACGCCCTCACCTATGTCGATAATATCGCCAAGGCGCTTTCCGAGCATGATCCGCAAAATACGGATATCTACCGGTCGAATGCCGAAGAATACAAAAGGCAGATAGCGGCGATTGCCGATCCCATCCGCGAAAAGCTTTCCACGATACCGGAGCAGCGCAGATGGCTTGTTACGAGCGAGGGGGCTTTCAGTTATCTGGCCCGTGATTTCGGACTGAAGGAAGCTTTTCTGTGGCCGATCAATGCCGACCAGCAGGGCACGCCGCAGCAAGTCAGAAAGGTTATTGATCTCGTTCGCGAATACGATGTCCCGGCCGTTTTCAGCGAAAGCACGGTACCCTCTGATCCGGCCAAACAGGTCGCGCGCGAATCCGGGGCAAGATATGGCGGCGTCCTTTACGTAGACTCGATCACCGAAGAGAGCGGTCCGGTGCCGACCTATCTTGATCTGATGCGTGTAACAACGACCACGATTGCGGAAGGTCTCTTGGAATGAACGAAGAACCCGGCATTCTGGTCGAACACGTTACGGTCGTTTACCGCAACGGCGTCACAGCGCTCGAAAATGCCTCCTTCAGCATCCCGCGCGGTTCGATTGCAGCCCTTGTCGGCATCAACGGCAGTGGCAAATCGACCTTGTTCAAGGCGATAATGGGCTTTGTCCCGCTGGCCTCGGGACGCATCGAGATCCTCGGACGCCCCGTATCCGACTCGCTGTCGGGCGCTCACATCGCCTATGTGCCACAAGCGGAGGAGGTTGATTGGAACTTCCCCGTATTGGTCGAAGACGTCGTCATGATGGGCCGTTATGGCCATATGAACTTTCTTCGAATTCCCCGACAGAAAGATCGTGACAAGGTGACGGAGGCGCTGAAACGCGTCGGCATGGAAGCCTACAGGAAACGACAGATCGGGGAGCTTTCAGGCGGGCAGAAAAAGCGGGTATTTCTTGCCCGCGCGCTTGCCCAGCAAAGTGATGTAATCCTGCTCGACGAACCATTCACCGGTGTTGATGTCACTACCGAGACTGACATCATCACTCTCCTTTCAGAACTGCGGGACGAAGGCAAAGTGCTCCTCATCTCGACCCACAATCTCGGCAGCGTGCCGGACTTCTGCGACAAGACCGTCCTCATCAACCGAACCATTCTGGCATTCGGAGACACGTCAGAAATTTTTACGCCGGAAAATCTGGAAAAAGCCTTTGGCGGGGTTCTGCGCCACTACGTCCTTGGCGGGTCCGAACTGCATGAGGACCAAGATCCACGCAAAATCACCGTCATCACCGATGATGAGCGACCTTTCGTTCTCTACGATCAGGAAGAACCGGAAAAGCAGGATGATTGACTTCCTGACCGAACCATTCAGCTACGATTATATGCGCAACGCGATTCTGATCAGTGCGCTCGTCGGCGCTGTTTGCGCGTTCCTGTCCTGCTATTTGATTATGAAGGGCTGGTCGCTGATCGGTGATGCGCTGTCTCACTCAATCGTGCCCGGTGTCGCCGGCGCCTACATGCTCGGCGTGCCGTTCTCAATAGGCGCATTCTTCTCCGGCGGCCTTGCAGCAGCGGCGATGCTGTTTCTGAACCGCAAAACGAAACTGAAAGAAGACGCGATTATCGGTCTGATCTTCACCTCGTTTTTCGGCCTTGGTCTTTTCATGGTTTCGCTGTCGCCGACTTCGGTGAATATCCAGACCATCGTGCTCGGCAACATTCTTGCGGTTTCGCCCGCCGACAGCGCTCAGCTCATCATCATCTCCGTCGTCACCCTCCTCGTGCTTACGCTGAAATGGAAAGATTTCATGGTCGCCTTCTTCGATGAGAACCATGGCAGGTCGATTGGTTTGAACCCCGATTGGCTGCGGGTCATTTTCTTTACATTGCTGAGCGCGTCGACCGTCGCAGCGCTTCAGACCGTCGGGGCTTTCCTGGTGATCGCCATGGTGGTGACACCCGGAGCGACCGCTTATCTACTGACCGACCGCTTCTCGGTCATGATCCGATGGGCAATCGCAATCGGAGCCCTGACGGGATTTCTCGGCGCCTTTGCGAGTTATCATCTGAACGCCGCAACCGGCGGCATAATCATCCTGCTCCAAACCGCACTGTTTCTGGCGGCGTTTGTCTATGCCCCGAAACACGGACTTCTGGCCGCCAGGGCGAAAGCAAGACGCGCTACCGCGCCTGACACGCCATCGGGTAACCAACGGGCAGAGGGGGCCAGCTGATTTTGGATATTCTGCTTCAGCCCTTTGAATTCGTATTCATGCGCGAAGCATTTCTAGTGGCGATCATGGTTGCCATACCAGCCGGGCTTTTATCCTGTTTTCTTGTCTTGAAAGGCTGGGCGCTGATGGGAGACGCCATCTCGCACGCAGTGCTTCCCGGTATCGTTCTGGCCTACATCATCGGCATCCCCCTTGCGATTGGCGCATTTTGCGCAGGCCTTTTTTGCGCATCTGCAACCGGTTACCTGACAGAAAACAGCCGGGTTAAAGAAGATACGGTAATGGGCATCGTTTTTTCCGGCATGTTCGCTCTCGGCTTGGTCATGTACACCAGTATCCAGTCCGACATTCATCTGGACCACATACTGTTCGGGGACCTGCTTGGTGTCAGTACGGCTGACCTAATCCAAACGGCGGTCATCTCGCTTGCGGTAACGCTGACGGTCATAATAAAGCGCAATGACATGCTGCTTCATGCATTCGATGAGCAGCAGGCACAGGCCATCGGTCTGCCGGTCCGGCTGCTTTACTACGGCCTGCTGACCATGCTCTCATTGACGATTGTCGCTGCCTTGAAGGCGGTCGGCATCATATTGGCGATCGCCGTCCTTATCGCGCCGGGTGCCATCGCATTTCTAGTGACCAAGAGTTTCCCGACCATGTTGATGGCGGCAGCTGCCATCGCCACAGCTGCGTCCCTTATCGGTGTATACGCCAGTTTCTTCATCGATAGTGCGCCTGCGCCAACCATTGTTCTGGTTCTCGCACTCGGGTTTGGGCTGGTTTTTCTGAAACAGTCATGGCCCCGTAACCGAAAAATTAGAGCCGGCAGCAACGGAAGATAATCTTGCTTATGCATGAATTCGAGTAAGATTAGCTGGTAATTAACTTGATCGCAGAAGGTTTGGGGTCTATCTCAACCAATAATTAGGCGTTCGAGTAATGGTGGAATGAGCAAAAGGAAGTTTCCTGTGCGGGGTAGGTTTTCGGAAAATCTAACGAAACGGTTCGATAGTGAACTGCGTTTTTTTCGATCCTGGATCGACAAACCCAAAGCCCTTGGAGCGGTCCTTCCGACAAGCACCGTTACGGCACGAAAGATGGCCAGCCTGATCGACATCGAATCGGATCTTCCTGTCCTTGAGTTGGGCCCCGGCACTGGGGCCATTACGAAAGCCATCCTGGAACGCGGAGTCGCAGCTGAACGGCTCTTCACCATCGAATACACCGATGAATTTATCCCACAGCTACGCCGGAATTTTCCGGGCGTGAATGTAATTCACGGCGATGCTTTCCGGCTTGATGAACAACTTGCGAAATGGCCGGATATCATCTTTGATTCCGTTGTATCAGCAATACCGCTGCTGAACTTTCCAGTGGCACAACGGGTGCGCCTGCTTTACCAGCTTTTCGACCGGATACCGCCCGGCCGTCCAGTTGTTCAAATCTCTTACGGTGCGGTTTCCCCGATACCGCCGAATTGGGCCACATATTCGGTTGAGCCTCTCGACTGGATCATGCGCAACGTTCCGCCAGCACGACTTTGGGTCTATCGCCGTTTTCCTGTAGCCTGATCAGATTTCCCATGATTTACGATTTTGACAAACTGATCGAACGTCGTGGCACGCACTCAACCAAGTGGGATGCGATGGCCGAACGCGTTGGCGTAACGGCGGAGGATGCTATCCCGATGTGGGTGGCGGAGATGGATTTCGAGGGTCCCCAAGAAGTGCGCGAAGCGCTCGCTGCGGAAGTCGAACGCCTCACCTTTGGCTACTACACTGGCGATATCACTTGGCGTCAGGCGATGTCCGACTGGCTGGACCGTCATCATGGCTGGCAGATTGACCCTGACTGGGTCACCCCCACCCCCGGTGTGTGTTCGGGTCTGGCCCTGGCGATCCAGGCATTTTCCGACGAAGGCGATACGATAGTTGTGTTTTCGCCGGTCTACCACGCTTTCTACACCTATATCGATGCCAATGACCGCCAGGCATTCTCACATCAGATGAGTGAGGAAAACGGTCGCTACCGCATGGACCTCGACAGGCTTGAGGAAACCCTGCCGGATAATGCAAAGATGGTATTTTTCTGTTCGCCGCATAATCCGGGCGGTACCGTCTGGCATCCGGAGGAAATTCGTGCGCTTTGTGGTTTTTGCGAACGGCACGATCTGATCCTGGTTGCAGACGAGATTCACCATGACCTGGTCTATCCGGGAAATCAGCATCACGTCACCCAGATGGTTGCACCCGGGATAACCGATCGGTTGATCACCTGTGCTGGCGCGACAAAGACCTTCAACCTCGCCGGTGCACATGTTGGAGGCGCGGTCATTGCAAACGAGAAACTGCGTCGCAAGTTCCGAAAAATGGCCAAGCGCTCAGGCCTGCTTTCTTATTCCCTCCCGGGCATGGTCGCCACCGAAGCGGCTCAGCGGCATGGCGATGAATGGCTGTCGCAATTGCTGCCCTATCTAGAAAAAAACCGGGACCTTTTCGAAGCCGGTATCCAAAAGGCAATACCTGGCGCCCGCGCCATGCATCTTGAGGCCACATATCTTTCCTGGGTAGATTTTTCCGGAACTGGTCTCAAGCGCGAGGACTTCATGAGCCGCGTCGGAGGTCGCGCACGCATCGCAGCCAGCCCTGGCCCGGTATTCGGCCCCGGTGGAGAGACCTTTGTCAGGTTCAATTTTGCCACGCCGCGCTCCCGCGTCGAAGAAGCTGTCGCGCGGCTTGGCGAAGCCTTTGCCGACATTGGGTAATAACACGGGCGAAAGACCGGGCCTCACTCCTGAATTGCGCCGGCTTTCCGAGCAGTTTCGATTTCTTCTTCCCCTAGCCCGAGTTCTTCCAGAACTGAGATAGTATCCTGACCTTGGCGCGGAGGCTCCCGGCGAATCTCGCATTCCGCCGCGGAATATCGCACCGGCGGATGAATGGCCAAATAGCTGCCTTCGCTCGGATGCTCACGCTCTTCCAGGAAACCGGTTTCGCGCATTTGCGGGTCTTCAAGCACGCTTTCCAGGGTATGCACCCGCATGCAAGGCACATTGACCTCGGTTATAAGCCTGAGCCATTCCTCGGTAGTACGCGTCGCACAAATCTCCTCGGATAAACGGTAGATGTCGTCGATATTCCGGGTACGCGCGGCATAAGTCTTGTAGCGCTCATCCTCCGCCAGTTCAGGTCTGCCGCCAAGTTCGAAAAACCGACGCCAGTTCTCGTCGGAATAGGGCATTACCGCTATAAAGCCATCCTTCGTCGCATAAGGCTTCCGGTTCGGGCTGACGGAACGGCTATAGGCCGTCTGACCAAGCGGCGGAACAAAGGCATGACCGAAAAGATTTTCGACCATGTTGAAGGCAACCATGCACTCCATCATCGGCACCTCGATGAATTGCCCCTCCCCTGTCCGTTCCCGATGCAGCAGCCCGGCCACAACGGCATTCGCGGCAAAGACGCCGGTTGTCTTATCGGCCACAAGACCCGGGATATATCGCGGTTTATCGGTGCCGTCCTGACGGCAGAGCATCATGCTCAGACCGCTTGCCGCCTGAATGAGATCGTCATAAGCGGGCCGGCCGGCATAGGGCCCTTCGCTGCCGAAACCGGTTGCATGAACATAAACGATATCGTCCCGAAAGGCTCGGGCCGCTTCGTAATCGAAGCCCAGCCTCTTCATGCCGCCAGCGCGAATATTGTGAATAAACACGTCTGAAGTTGCGACAAGGCGCTTTAGAATATCCCGAGCTTCCTGCTTCGCAAGGTCAAGCGTAACCGACCGCTTATTACGGTTCATAGTCAGATAGATCGGCCCCATACCGGGTGACCGCATCGGACCCGCGTGTCGCATAATGTCGCCGGCTGGAGTTTCCACCTTAATGACATCCGCTCCCAAATCGCCGAGCATTTGGGTTGCGAACGGCCCCATGACCACTGTCGTCAGATCAAGGACACGGTAACCTTCAAGAATCCCGCGCGTCATGCTTGCTCCTCATCGAGCCGGTTCCCATGCATCGATTTGATTCGATCATTCGTGAGGATCCGGGAGATATTGCGGATTTGCTATGGAATAATCCGACATACGACACATGTCTATCAGTCCGGGTAAATTGGGTGGCGGCGCGATGCCTTATATCCGCGCGAACAGATACCATTGTCTGGACGGGAGGCCATTGGAGACAATTAAATGATAGCTTGCTTAAGGGTCGGCAGCACGATTTTTACCGCTATCGCGGCTACCGTAATTGTTATTCTAGGCGCTGATCCCGTTGCGGCGCAGCAACGCAAACCGAGCACTTGCCTTGCAATCGCCGGGCGGGATACGACTCCGAAGATCTGGTACGCGAGTTCTCAGGTTAAATTCGGCCCTCAGCTGGTTCAGGCGGAAAGCGACATGGTCAATATCCGTTATGCTACGCATTCCACCTATCGCATCACCAGTCCGGGCGGCCTGGTAATCGCAACCGATTTCGCCGGACGCGCCGGGACGGGCCGCTTGCCCGATGTCGTAACGATGAACCACGCCCACACAACTCATTATACTATGTCACCGGATCCTGGCATCTCGAATGTGCTTAAAGGCTGGCCCACCGACGGCATTCCCGCCAACTATCATATGGAATTGGCAGACGTGCTGATCCGAAACGTTACCAGCGACATCTATCGCTCGGGTATCCTTATACAGGAAAACGGCAATTCGATTTTCATCTTCGAGATTGCAGGCCTTTGCATCGGTCACGTCGGACACCTGCATCATACACTGACGTCTGAACATTTCGCTGCGATCGGGCGGCTCGATATTCTCATGGTGCCTGTCGACGGCAGCGTGACGATGAGCGTCGAAGGAATGAGCGAATTGGCTCGGCAATTCCGATCTTCGATCATCTTACCGATGCATTGGTTTTCAGGTTTTTCCCTGCAGCGTTTTCTCCAGAATATGGGCGAGAATTTCGCGATCAATATTCGAAACGAATCCGACATGGAAGCCTCTCTGTTTTCGTTGCCGTCAACGCCCACTGTCGTCGTGTTGGAGCCGGAACTAGGGCAGGGATACGGTTTTGGTTTCGACCCGTAAGCGCCCCTAGCCGGCAGCGTCGGGCTTCAGATCTTCAGCCGTCAGTTCGTAGGCCTTTCCGAAACCGCCATTCAGCGACACACGCTCGACTGTCATTCTGTAGAAATTGAAATCACCAAAATCGACATATAGGGCTGCCTTCGGGTGCTTCGCCAACCAAGCCTCCCGGCGGCCCGGATGATTCTGATCCTGTCGATCGAGTTTCGTCACGCGGCCAATCACCGTAACCCGTGGGAAGGCCAGCGGATCACCCTTCGCAGGCGGCACACCGCATAGGATTGAAGCCCGGCCATCCTTGGCCAGCGCACTAGAATGACCTGAGAGATCGGATGCAAGG
>JAHEHW010000019.1:10874-11379 GCA_024639745.1 Salaquimonas sp.
AAAACCGGATGCTCTCAGAGCACCAGGTCGCCTATCGTTTCATTTTCGGTAATATCCTGCCAACCTACACCGGAGGCGTCCAGTTTCTTCACCAATGCGTCGAAATTCTTCGGGTCGGTGGTTTCGATACCCAGAAGAACCGAGCCGAAGCTGCGGGAGGATTTCTTGAGATATTCGAACCGGACAATGTCGTCTTCGGGACCGAGCAGAAAAAGAAAATCCTTCAAAGCGCCCGGACGCTGCGGGAACTGAACGATGAAATACTTCTTCAAACCGGAAAATTTCAGGGCCCGTTCTTTCACTTCCGGCAGGCGCTCGAAATCGAAATTGCCGCCGGATGCAACGCACACGATCTTCTTGCCGCTGATCTGTTTGGCCGGCAAGCGAATAAGCGCATCGATTGCCAGTGCCCCTGCCGGCTCCAGCACGATACCCTCAACGTTCAACAGATCTAGTATCGTTCCGCACAAGCCGCCGGTCGGAATCCGTATCACCTGATCTGCGC
>JAHEHW010000292.1 GCA_024639745.1 Salaquimonas sp.
GCCGAGGTAAGGGCAGGCGCCACGCTGCTTTATGATTCCGATCCGGTAGAAGAAGAGAATGAGACAGAGTTGAAAGCTTCGGCCATGCTTACCGCCGTTCGTGAAGCTGGTACCTCCAATACGGATGCTGGTGCTCGCGCGGTTTCCCGCGTTGGGGTCGGCCTTAATATATTGCTGGTCGATCACGAAGACAGCTTCGTTCACACCCTTGCCAATTATTTCCGGCAGACCGGAGCTAGCCTGACCACAGTGCGTTCACCGGTGGCACCGGAGGTATTCGACAAGGTTGATCCCGATCTCGTTGTTCTGTCGCCTGGGCCTGGTACGCCTCAGGATTTCGACTGTAAAGCGACGATCCGCAAGGCGCGGGACCGTAACCTGCCGATCTTTGGCGTCTGTCTCGGTCTGCAGGCTCTCGCAGAAGCCTATGGCGGCTCTTTGCGCCAGCTTGCCATTCCAGTTCACGGCAAACCTTCCCGCATCGAGATTGTGAAGAAGGGTCGGGTATTTTCCGGTCTCGGTCGTGAAGTAACGGTTGGCCGTTATCATTCGATCTTTGCCGACCCCGCGCGGTTGCCGGATGCTTTCGAGATTACCGCGCAAACCAATGACGGCGTCATCATGGGTATCGAGCATAAGTATGAGCCTGTGGCCGCCGTTCAGTTTCATCCGGAGTCGATCATGACTCTCGGGGGTGATGCGGGAATGCGCATGATTGAAAATGTCGTCGCGCACCTGGCAAGGCGTCGCACCAGCCGCGAAGCGGAACGGGTAAAGTCGGATTGCCCTGGGGTGGCCAGTCCGCTTTAATAGCGAACAAGCTCTCGGAGCTTTGTTAGGAACGTTTCGCTGTCTTCGAGATAGGCAATCGAATTTCGATACATGCCGTCGCGATCGATCAGCAAGACCGAGGCGGTATGATCCATGATGTAGTCATCTTCGCCGATCGCAACTTTCTGCCGGTAGATGTGCCACACCTTTGCGACCCGAGCTATCTCTGCCGGATCACCGGTAATGCCGGTGATCCGGTCCGACATGTTCTCGACATAGACTTTCATCAATTCCGGAGTGTCACGGAGCGGGTCCACCGAAATGAAAAAGGCTTTGAGATCGGCGTCCTCCGGTCCCAACGCGTCGAACCAGCCACTCATTTCGTAAAGCGTCGTCGGACAGACATCCGGGCAATGCGTCAAGCCAAAGAAAAGCGCTGTCGGCTGCCCTTTCAATGCAGCCTCATTGATCGGCTTGCCATTATGGTCGACGAGATTGAAATCGGTCCCAATTTCGACGTTCGCGGTAAGAGATCTCTGCGTTCCGACATAGGCAGTCTGATAGAAAAAGATGCCCACATAGGCAATGGCGAGGGCAGCAATCGCCGCCCTCGTCCTCCATTTTGAAGCTTTCTTGGCCATTTCTTCAGCCCTAGTTCGTCTGCTGGCCCATATGGTTTTTCTGACCCAGGTGCTTTTTCTGGCCCATGTGTTTCCCGGCACCTACGGGCATTACCGGAAGCTCCAGTTCGATGCTGCCCGCTTGCTCGAATTCGAGCGTCAACTTCCGCGTTTGCCCTTCCTGCATCTGTTCTTTCAGTTGCATCAGCATTATGTGATAGCCGGCAGGCTTGAGGAAGACTTCGCTGCCGGATGGAATTTCCAGACCGCCTTCGACAGGGCGCATCTTCATTATGTTCCCATCCATCGTCATTTCGTGGATTTCCACTTTGCCGGCAAACTCCGCAGAGCCGCCGATCAGGCGATCGGCCGTCTCCGATGGATTTGAAATCTTCATATATCCCGCGGATACCGGCGCTTTTGGCGGCGTTGCCCGGATCATCGGCATTGAGATTTCGAGACCGCCAGCCTTTATGACTTGGGTTGAACTGATTTGCGACACGTCTGCTGACGACGTGTTGCCTGCCGCTCGTGCATTGGTCGCAAGTGCCAGTGTGAAAACTGCCGCCAGGGCGGCGTTGATCGATTTTTTCATGGAAGCTCTCCAATTATTCCCAGTGCTCGCGCATATTGCTGCTGAGCGCTGTCAGGTTTCGTTTTGAGAAAAATTCGGGTTCACGACAACGGATGGTACGACCGTTCCGTACATGCCCGGACGAAAGGAGGAGCGCGTGGAGCTTTCAGAAAACAGAAGCGATGGCCGAAATGGGCATCGCTGCAAAATAGCCGTTTCGAAAAAATGCGAACGGTATATGCGCTGCCGGTCTCAGGGGTATGCGGATCGAGGCCGAAGCACTTTGTCTGCGTGCAGAATGGACAATGCGGGCCGGCCTTCTTGCCATCTGGTTTTATGCGGCCGCCAAGACAGATAACAAGACGTGTCCCATCAGGCAATTCATAGCTCGTCAGACCAGACGGTGATTGCCCATCTGAATAACCGGTGCTCGCGGCGGCAACCGGCGCCCAAACGATCACAAGCGCTCCAAGTAACGCGAGTAAAAATCCGAAAGGCCAATGTTTGCTGGCTATATCAGATCGGAGTCCTGAAGCCATTTTGAACGGATCCGTGTTGCAATCGTTGGAACGGCTGGCGGCCCAAGCGGACATCGCAACTCTCTTTTTAAACGCGGGGCCGACAGCTTTGTTGATCTCGGTCAATCTTCAAGGCGGATATTCGTTTTCGGCAAGAACGGCAAGACTTGGAATCTTCGTTTCGATTGGTCGGAAACAGCTCTGGCTGATTGCGCCAACTATGCGGAAGCTTTAATTGGTCCTCCCCGGAAGGGTATTGCGTTAGCTGTTTTCCGATGCGTACTAAGAATCTAGCTGTACAGCCGGCGCAAGACTTCCCCGAATTGGTTTGATACGTTCAGCAGGCAAAAGCTATGATAGTCATGAATGGGAAAGTGCGGCGACTCGCTTTCATGTCAATCGTGGTTTCTTTCCTGGTCATGGCGATCAAATTCCTGGCCTGGCGAATAACCGGCTCAGTGGCACTTTATTCTGATGCGCTGGAATCAATCGTCAACGTAATCGCTTCATTCGTAGCGTGGTATACGATATCGGTGAGCCAGATGCCAGCGGATGACACGCATCCTTTCGGTCACCATAAGGCCGAGTATTTTTCGGCGGTTCTGGAAGGTGTTCTGATCACGGTTGCCGCGCTTCTGATCGCGCATCAAGCCTGGCAGGCTTTCGTCGAGCCTCGGGTATTAGACCAGCCTTGGATCGGGATGGGCGTTAATCTTGTCGCGGCGGTCTCCAACGCATTCTGGGCATGGCTATTGATTCGGACCGGTCGGATGGCGAAATCGCCGGCACTGATTGCCGATGGAAACCATATTCTTTCTGATGTGATGACTTCCTTTGGCGTGCTGGCAGGGTTAACGGCCGCGGTCCTGTCCGGTTACGCCATTCTCGATCCGATCATGGCGGTTATCGTTGCCATCAATATCCTGTGGCAAGGATGGCGGATCATCGGAAATTCGATAAACGCCCTGATGGATCATGCGCTCCCGGAGGGGCAGCAAAGGCTTATTCGCGAGACGATCGCCG
>JAHEHW010000293.1 GCA_024639745.1 Salaquimonas sp.
ACGGCCCTCGGCTTCCATCAGCTGTTCACGCAATTCACGACCGATGACGGACTGAAAGTCTCGAACGAGTTCAGGATAGGGATGTGGGCCAGCCGCAGTCCCAATCAGGTAATAGGTCGACTCGACATTTGTCACCCAGTCACGAAGCGCTTCGTTCATTGCATCCTTGAGCGTACCAGCACCAGCAGTTACAGGCACGATATCAGCACCGAGAAGTTTCATGCGGAAGACGTTGGGTGACTGCCGTTCAACATCCGTCTTACCCATATAGACTACGCACGGCAGGCCGAATTTCGCAGCTACCGTCGCGGTTGCAACGCCGTGCTGGCCGGCGCCTGTCTCAGCGATAATACGGGTTTTGCCCATCCGGCGCGCAAGCAGGATCTGCCCCAGGCAATTGTTGATCTTATGGGAACCCGTATGGTTGAGCTCGTCGCGCTTGAAGTAGATCTTCGCACCGTCGAGATGCTGCGTCAGATGCTCGGCAAAATACAACGGAGAGGGCCGGCCTGCGTAATGAGTGTTGAGATTTTCCAGCTCGGCCTTGAACTCCGGATCATTCTTTGCAGCTTCGTAGGCCTTTTCAAGTTCAAGAATCAGCGGCATCAATGTTTCAGCGACATAGCGACCGCCGAAAATACCGAAATGACCGTTTTCATCCGGCCCGGTTCTATAAGAGTTGGGTTTCATCCGTTCATTCAAAATAACACCTTTGATTGCTAGCCAGTTCGCTCAAGCAGGAACATCCTTATTGGAGCGGGCTCTCTCATAATCCCGCACGGTCTTAATGAAGCCTGCTATCTTTGCAATATCTTTTACGCCCGGCGAAGATTCAACGCCTGAGGAGACATCTATTGCCGAGGCACCGGTCATGTCCAGCGCCATCTCAACGTTCCCAGAATCGAGCCCGCCAGACAGGAAATAGGGGCTCTGCGCCTGGAAGGTCTCGAGCAACCGCCAATCAAAGGGGATTCCGTTACCGCCGGGAAGATCGGCATCTTCCGGCGCTTTCGCATCGAGGAGCAAGCGATCCGTGATGCCCGAATAGTGGTCGATCCCGACAAGATCCTCGGTAGAACGCACCGATATCGATTTGATCACGGGCAAACCGTAACGCTGTTTAATCCCCACAAGATATTCTGCGCTTTCGTTACCGTGAAACTGCAGCCAATCCGGCCTGGCGACTTCAACCAGACGATCCAGGAATTGCAGCTCGGCATCCACCGTGACCGCAACCGTCTGCGCCTGTCCATTCGCCAGATGCATCAATTCGGAAGCTTGTCGGATCTCGACGTTGCGCGGGCTTTTTGGGAAGAAAATGAAGCCAAGATAATCGGCCCCAGCCGTGAGAGCTGCTGTCACGGCATCGGCTGTCGAAAGTCCGCATATCTTTATAGCAACATGCATTTACTTGCTCATATCCGATGTTGGCAATTCTTGAATTTCTTAAAGAGGGGCCGTGCGTCTCACTGACATATTCTGCTATCCGAGTCCATCAGACGACCAGTGCCGCACAATTAGAGTCAGGCGATATTAACCGCGTGCAATCGAGACCCATTACTTCTCAACCATTCTTTGTGCCGTTCCATCTCCGGACAAATATCGCGGACGATAGCCCAAAATCGCGCAGAATGGTTCATTTCCCGCAAATGTGCGACTTCATGGGCGGCAAGATAATCAAGCACTTCCGGCGGCGCCATCACTATCCTCCAGGAGAAGGAAAGCGTTCTCGTGCTTGAGCACGACCCCCAACGGCTCGCCGTATCCGTAATTCTGATCTGGCGCGGGCGAACTCCAATCGCCGCTGCATGACGACTGGTTGCCTCCGAAAGTCTGACCCTCGCTTCTTTCTTAAAGTATGAAACGATCTTGCGCTCGACAAATGCGAGGTCCCCCGGAACCATCAAAGATGGCACACCGGCAATCTCTTCGATTTCAACGACTCCGCGGGTCCGATTGAGCGGCACAATACGGTGATCGACACCGAGAAACGGCACTACACCACCAGCTTCAATTCTAATGGATTCAGGCAATCTGGCTCGTCTGGCTGCCACCCAAGCGGCATTCCGATTCAAGAAGGCATTAAGCTCCCCATCGCTGACATGCGGGGGAATGGTCACTTTCAAACCGTTGCCCGCCGGTAACAAGCGAAGGGTGATCCTTTTAGCCTTTGCCAATTCACGAACGCTAACCGGAAGAATCTCCCCGTCCACGACCAATTTGGTATCCCGGGATACTCGTTGTTTCTCATTTAACTTTCTGACAAGGGCACCGAATCTCATACCGTTTTTTACCGCATTCCAAGACGTGCTTGAAGCACACAAAATAAAATGGGGCCCGCCAAGGACCCCTCAAATTGATTACGCCCATACCTTTGTTTTATTAGTCTTTCTTACCGCGTTTGACCTTGTTGTAATTTTTCATGAAAGCGTCGAATTCTTCCCGGTCACGGGCGTGGCGCAATTCGCGCAGATGTTCTTCAAACTCGGCGCGCATTTCATCCAGCTTCCGGCGCTCCTCGCGAAGACGTTCAATTTCATTTTCACGCCATTCGTCAAAGGCAACATTTCCCGAACGCTCGGCCCGTCCAGTCCAAGCGGTGAATTCATCGGTTTTTTTGTTTAGGCCGGATTTGAACTCTTCAAGGCGATCGCCCCAAAGGATGTAGGCCAGCATTGCTAGACCCAGAGGCCAGAAGATCATAAAGCCGACAATCATCAGCGCAATCGTAACCGGCGTCCACGCCGGACGGATCATCGCACTGGTCATCGAGCCTGATCCTTTACCGCTCTGGTAAGTCGTATTCATCTGGTTTCGTCCTCTCTGATCTTTTCAGGGCAAATATGACCCTCATTCACTTATAAGTGGGAATTGAGATGCCGCGGTTCAAGAAAGTTTCACGAAACTCACTCTCAAGGCTGCAGCGCCGCCAGCCTCAAAGCGGCTTCATGAAAACCCCCATTACAGACGGATGAATCCCTTCAGGTGCTGCTAAACGCATCCGATCAAGCAAGAAAAGGTCACGATCGGAGGGGTTTTGGCGGGCAGGATCGACAGCAAGGAAACCTCTGCGACGCAACAATGCTAGCATACCGGCGTCTTGATTGTGGACAGTCATTCCGATGGCGTTGTGAAAGGCCCATCTGGCCCGGTCCAAAGCGCGATCAATGAGCGAACCCGCAAGAACGTTGAGGTTGAAAGTCGGGTCGGTTACAAGATTATCGATCCAGAAAACCGAAGAGTGCTGAAGATAACGGTCAGCAATTATCGAGAATGCAAGCAGGTTGCCACTCGCATCCTCAATCAGATAGACTTCCCGATCAGCGAGTTGACCTGCCATCTCGGTGATTCGATTGGAATTTGCGACATCAAGGTTTGGATAAAGCTCGGCGAGCGACTCCAGCCATCCGGTTTCGAGCGTGGCTATTTCGGGGATTCGATCTGGCGTGAAATCCGTTAACTGAAACTCCATCAAACTCTCCCGCGGCTCATCTCTGGACGGT
>JAHEHW010000020.1 GCA_024639745.1 Salaquimonas sp.
CTCCTGTCTATCAGCGCATTGGATATCTAAAAGCTACCGTATTGAACGCCAGCAACTTCGAATTTTTAAGGCAGCATAAACATCTTACGATCTCAAGGAACGGATCGATCCTATTGATCGGCGCTTTGAGCCATTCTCTCATGAAGGTTGGCAAATGACGCCTTTGGTTTTTTTGGATTCAGTAAAGAGTGATCTACTTCAAATTCGATCAAAACAGGCTCGCAAAGAATCGCGCAGCAACTACTACCAGAAATAAACCAAATGTAATTTCGAGTTGTCGGCGGCTTAAACCGTGAGCCATCTTCACGCCAATCGGCGCTGCCATCAGCGAAACCGGTATCACCATTGCAACCATCAACAAATTGATGAAACCGAGAGAAAATGGGGGCAAACCCTCAGCGCCCCAACCAGCCCAGAGATAGCCGATCACACCGGGAACAGAAATCAGCACGCCAACGCCTGCGGAGGTCGCTACCGCCTCGTGCATGGGTCGCCCGTACAGGGTCATGAAGGTATTGTTCAGGACACCACCGCCAACGCCCATGAAGGTGGAGAAAAAACCCATCAGCCAGCCGATCACAGAGCGCCCCACCGTCCCGGGCAATTCGTTACCGACACGCCAGCTTTCCTTGGCAAAAAGCAGTTTCATCGCGATCATCAGCGCAACAATAGCGAACAAGATGCGTAGGCTCGCGCCGGAGATATAGGCGGCGATAACTGCCGCACAAATGACGCCGGCTGGCACCGACCAGGAAAGGCTTTTCAGGAGTTTCAGATCGACGACTCCGCGCATCCGGTGCTTAGCGAAGCTCTGTAACGATGTCGGCACGATAATGGCGAGCGATGTGCCGACGGCCAAATGCATCTTGACGGCTTCGTCAACGCCAATAAGCCCCAGCATCTGGTAGAGGACAGGCACGATGATCGCGCCACCGCCGACCCCGAAGAGACCGGCCAGAAAACCTGCAAGGTAGCCCGCCACGGCCAGGGCGCCAATAAAGAGATATAACTGGCTAAGATCCGGTAGGGTTTGCAAAATCGGGACTTTCAGCCATGCGGGGAGCGGTTGGAGAGAGTTCCGACACAGGGATTAGGCGGGAACGCCGTCACCGTCAACGCGTTTGATGATGCGTAGGGATTGCAATCAGGCAGCTCTACTTTCCAGTTTGGCGAATTCGGCTTCGCCGATCGCCTCAAACGCATTCCTTAGGACCTCGGGTCCGGCCCCCTCCCTCACCGCTTCGGAAGAAAGGATCTGCCGCCACCGCCTCGCGCCCGGCATCCCATGAAACAGGCCCACCATGTGCCGGGTAACATGATGCAGGCGTCCGCCCTGGCGAATATGTCCCTCAGAATAGTCGCACATGGCCGAGATGACCGCACGACTGGATGGCAGCGCGGCTGTTTTCCCGCCGAAGAGCCGGTCGACGCCGACCAGAACGCCGGGCGATTGATATGCCGCGCGACCGAGCATGACGCCATCGAGTGCCGGACAGCCATCCATCTCACGAATGGCCTGATTCAAATTCTGAAGCCCACCGTTCAAACCGATGAAACGACTCGTATTTTCGCGCTTCAGCCGCCGGACCCGGTCATAGTCGAGTGGCGGGACATCCCGATTTTCCTTTGGGCTCAACCCTTCAAGCCAGGCCTTGCGGGCATGGACCCATAAGCCGCCACATCCGGCAGCCCAAACCGCCCCTGCCAGTTTATCGAGCGCCGGACCGGTATCCTGATCGTCGACGCCCAGCCGGCATTTAACTGTTATCGGCAATTCCGTTTCCGCCTTCATTGCAGAAACACAATCTCCCACGAGCTTGGGCTCTCGCATCAGGCACGCCCCGAATGTTCCAGACTGCACTCTGTCAGAAGGGCAGCCGACATTCAGATTGATCTCTGCGTAGCTGTAACCCGTTGCCGCCCGGACTGCCGATGCGAGCTTTTCAGGATCCGACCCGCCAATCTGCAGGGCGATCGGCCCAGCGGTGCGATCACCGCCGAGTAGACGTTCACGATCACCGTGCAAAATAGCATCAGCGACGACCATCTCCGTATAAAGCAGCGCTTCTTTGCTCAACAGCCGGTGGAAATATCGGCAGTGCCGGTCAGTCCAATCCATCATGGGAGCGACGGCAAATATCGCCTCGCCATTGCTGACTGCGGACCGGTACATCTTGAAGACCCTTGTTTGTCTCTCTCGGAAGTCTTAGCGCCCCCGCAAGCGGCAAACGGCGCGGGCTCCCGCTCACGTAATGTAGAACCCGTTCTCAGGCAAGTTCGCCAAAAATTGAGATTGTCCGCTTTCAGCGTTCACTGATCAGCGAACCGTCATCTATCTGGTCGCTCGGGTAGAGAACAACGACATCATTTTCTGACAATCCCGCAAGCACCTGAGCCGTTGAGTTGTTCATCTTGCCGATTTCAATTTTTCGCAGATACGCTACCTCATTTTCCACCGCGAAGACAGCCCAAGACCCGTCCGAGCGAAACAACGCGCCGATCGGCACTTGTATGGCATCTTCGGAAGCCCACACTTCAAGCTCCGCCAAAACTTCGAAACCGTGACCGAGCCCCTGCGGAACCCGTTCGGGATCAAGAATAACGTTGACCCGCTGCTCTTCAATCCCGAGCGCCGATACCTTGGTGAAGGCAGCTGGATCGATCCGGCGAACGGTTGCTTTGAGCGCCTCGTCTCCACCCCATTCGGTCAGCATCGCAGTGCCGCCGATCTCGATCCGCGGCGCATCTTTCGAAAGCAGATCGACAGCGATCTCGATATTGCCTGGCTCGCCAATCTCCGCAATCGGCGTACCGGGAGAAACGGCCCGCTCGCTTTCCGCCATAACCTTCAGAACAACCCCATCGATGGGGGCGAACACATGAACGCAACATCCTTCGCCACGCGCGGCTTGAATATTGATATCGCTTGGTTGCCGCAGACGGGCATTGGCGCTGGCGAGTTCCGCTTCCCGAAGCCGAATAGCCGCTTCAGTGCTGGCGACCTCCGCCTCTTTCAGTTTCATTTCGTTGTAAGCCCGCTCAAGCTGGCTATCGGGAATGATCCCAGTCTTGGCGAGCCGTGATGCACGGTTATATTCCGATCGCGCCAGATCAAGCGCCAGCGTTGCCCGGCTGTGCTCGACCCTGGCAAGCGCAACACCTGAATTGGCGGCCTCGACCGCTGCCAGCATCTCGGCCCGCTGGCGCTCGTCGATGAATGGGGGGTCGAGTGGATGGATCGACGCTATTACCGTTTCATTTGCGCTGACGCTGTCGCCAATCTCAAGCGTTGTCCGATCGAGATGCCCCGCTATAGGGGATGAAACGGTGTAGATATCACGAACACGGGCGACACCTTCTTCCTGGATAGAAACCTTCATCGGAGCGCTGACCACGCTTGCCATATCGACGGCAACCGGGCGCTCACGAAACGCAAAATATAGACCGGCTCCGATCATGAGCGCGGCAAACAATGATACAAGCAATTGGGAACGGCTCATCGCCTCATTCCTTCGTTTTCAGGGCCCTCACCATATCAAGCCGCGCCACTCGTCTCCAAACCAGAATCGCCGAGACGGACGCCGCCAGTATGACTACCAGGCTGGAAATCGCATAGGTCGAGGGCTTGATTATCAACGGCACCTTGAAGAGGTCGCTTTCGAAACCAGCAACCACGAGCTTGGCGAAGCCCCAGCCGAGAAACCAGCCCAGTGGTTGAGACAAGACCACGATCACCGCCACCTCGATCAATAGCACCAGCACGACTTCGCGACGGGTGAAACCCATTACGCGCAGACTGGCGAGTTCCCTTGCCCTTTCCGAAAACTGGATACGAGACGCATTGTAGATAACGCCGAAGGTTATGATAACCGCAAGCGCAACATAGACCGAGGTCATGGTGATGATATTCTGTTCGATCGTTTCGCGGAATTTGCTTCGCGACAGGTTCTGAAGCGCGATAGATGCAATGGCGGGCGTTTCCTTAATGGATCTGTACAGATCCTCCATCGCATCCGGATCGACGGACACATTTACACCGGAGAGCCTGTTGCCTTGACGTGTCAGGCGATCGAGCGCATCCATCGCCATATAGGCTCTGAGCCCGACGAAACTCTCTGCCAGCGCTGAAACCACGACTTCAGCTCTCCGACGGTTGTATTCAGTCAATTCTATCTCGACGACATCGCCCGGCCGCACCCGGAGTTTGCCTGCAAGGCGCTCCGAAATCACCAACCCGTGGGATGGCGGCGGCATTGGCTGCATGTGGACGTCAAGTATTCTGGACAAGGACGCATCGTCCGGAACGCCTGAGATCAGTGCCCGGACGTCCTCTTGATTCCGGGATAGGATTGCCAAAACCGACCGAAACGGCTGGGCAGACAGAATACCAGGAAACGCTGCAACGGATGTCAAGGCAGAACGTGGCAGATCATCCGTGAAAGTGAGCGTCGCGTCCTGGCGGTCAGACTGGAAGAAAATGATATCGATCATGTAGTCGATCGAATCGAAGGAAAACAGCGCGGTGACGAGCAATGCGACCGACATGGACGTCCCCACCGTCGTCATCAGACTGCGCAGAGGCTTTTGAACCATGTGCCGGATACCCATCCGGGTTCTTTGTGAGATGCCTGAGAGATTGAACAAGCGTCTCAATGTCGACTCCCGATAGTTTTCAGGCGCAGGTGGCCGCATCGCCACTGCGGGCGGAAGGCTGACGACGGAGCGTATCGAACGAATGGCACCGAAAAGGCCGGCAAGCACCGTAACGAAAGAAGCGAGCAGGTAGAGATCGACGCTATGTTCGAAAAGCAGGAACGGAAAGGAAAAGAAATCCGCATAAAGCCTGGTAAGGCCCGCCCCAAGCCAATAACCGGCAATCGAACCGATGAGAATGCCGACCACGGAAATAATCACGACCATTTTCGCGTAATGCAGCCCAACCGCAAAATCCGAATAGCCGACGGCTTTCAACAAACCGATTTGCTCGCGTTCCAGGGCTACCAGTCGCGACAGGATCATGTTGACCAGAAACGCCGAAACGAACAGGAAAATCGGCGGAATCACGGCTGCCATCGCCCATAATTGATCCAATTCAGCGTCAAGAAAGGCATTGGAAATCTGGTCTTCTCGGTCAAATGCGCCGGTGCCGCCATAAGGCTTCAGAAGATCGTCAACGGCTTCGATGATCTGGGATATATTCGCCCCGCGCGTTGTCGTCAGGCTCAGATCGTTGAAACTGCCTCGCATGTCGAATATCCCGCCAAGCGCGTCTTCCGACATGAAGAAAACCCCGAAACGTTTCTGATCGGGCACCATGTCTCCGGGCCCGATCGCGTAAACATATTCGGGGGAAAGAACGATTCCAGTAATCGACAATCCGATCTTGCGGCCGTTGAGAATGGCGGAAAATTTGTCACCGAGCTCGAAGCGATGTGCCGCCGCGAACGTTTCAACAACCGCGACTTCCTGCATGACGCCGGGTTCCGGCAACCTGCCCTTGCGAAGATACAGGCGGTTGACACGCGCCTCCCGATGATCCGGAATGGAAATCGCGAATGCTGAAGCCGGCTCGACCATGCCGGCAATGTCAAGCAAGACCCCGCGGACGATACGGGTCTCCACAGCGGACACGCCCGAGATCGATGAGAGACGCATTTCGAGCATATCGGGCGCGCGCGTCGCCTGGGCGAAAACGCTACCGAACCGGTAACGGTCGTAAAAGGCATCCCGTGTCAGGTCGAGCGAGCGCGAGGCTCCGATGGCAAGAACAAGGGTCGCCACCCCACACGCCATCACCATCGCAACGGCAAGTACCTGCGCCCATAGACGGCCCATATCCCGAACAAGCTTACGGTCTAGCGCCAGCATGGCAATCACCAGCTCACATCTTCCGGACGGAGGCGGTCGGCATTTTCAACGATTTCGGCGATCCGGCCGTCATGAAAATAGACAACCCGGTTGGCAATCCGCCGGATAGACGCATTATGGGTGATGATGGCAGTGGTGGTCCCGAGCTCTTCATTGATGCGAGAGATCGCGGAAAGCACAATGATCCCGGTCGCGGAATCGAGCGCGCCTGTCGGTTCGTCGCATAGAAGGACATCCGGCCGTTTGGCGATCGCCCTTGCGATGGCAACACGCTGCTGCTCACCACCGGAAAGCTCTGCCGGAAAATGATGCGCGCGATCTGTCAAACTCACCATTTCGAGCGCATCCATCGGCTTCATCGGATTCTTTGCGACTTCCGTCACCAGGGCAACATTTTCAAGCGCGCTCAGGCTGGGAATGAGATTGTAAAATTGAAATACGAAACCGACATTTTCCCGACGATAGCGGGTGAGTTGCCGTTGACCGAGATCGGCAAGATTCAACTGGCGAAATTTAACATGCCCTGAACTGGCCTGATCGATACCACCGACGATATTGAGGAACGTCGATTTACCGCTGCCCGAAGGCCCAAGAAGCACCAGCATCTCACCCTCAAAGATATCGACATCGACGCCGTCAAGCGCCCGTACCTCCGTCTCGCCTGAGCCGTAGATCTTGGTAAGCTCTCTGATCGCGAAGATCTTTTTTTGTGACCTTGACATGGCGATCTGTTTCACCCGGAAGCCTTGGTTCTGCATTGACTTCGGTCAAGCCGGACCAGGAATCAGTCACATGACCGACCGGTATTGGCACAGCATCAAAACCCTCCTGCTCCGACAAGCCGTTGGGAGGCAATCGCTAACATGAAAAGACCAACCAAAGCATCAACGGTTCGAGCCAGGATGCCTGGGAAAACAAAGTATGAATTCCGATAATACCAAGCATGATCAGGAGCGCGTCAGAAATAGCACATATAGGGCAGACAAGGGTAAAATGTTCGCCGCGAAACTGCTAGCGTCTTCTGAAGCGATGCGCGGCCGCAAGGATTACGAACAGACTGCGCATGTTCCGATTAGTTGCAGGTTAAGCCGCTGTCAGCGAATGATATGCTCGACACCCTCAACCGCATCCCTCGCGCTCGTGACCATAAGACTGGCGCCTGTCTCCGTGAAGATATCCGGTGCGGCAGCAATCGCCGGCCCACCAAGAACCGTGTGAAGCGAGGGGTTCCTAGAGTACCGCTTCGCCGTCGAAAGCGTGATTGCGCAATCCTCGGCATCGGAAGTCATGCTGACCGATAGCCCTAGAAATCGGTAATTGTTTCGATTGAGCTCATTGTAAAGCTCGTCACCGGCTTCCAGTTCCGGACCGCCATTTACCTTCCAGCCCGCATCCGCGAAACAGGCGGAAACCATAGCAAGGCCGAGCGTGTGATTGCCGCCACGGGTTCTCGCCAGAAGAATGGAGCGGTCCCCTTTAATCCCGTTGCCCTGTCTTTCGCGGCTTCGAGCCATGTGGCTCACCATGATGCTTAATCTGGACGATGCAACGGCAACTTGAATGAAATCGACTTTGTCCTCGCACCACATATCGCCGAACTCCGAAGCGATCGGTCCATAAAGCACGCAAGACGCCGTGAGGATGGGAATACCCTCTTTGGAGAGTTGTTCTGCAAGCTCCCTATGAAATTTTGGATCCGGGTCGAGCAGCGCCAATCTGAGATCATCGGCGTAGGACAGCGCCTTGTCGAATTTTGGCAAATCGCGATACCGCTTCCGGACCGTCTCCATCCGCTCGACGGCAAGTTCAGCCGCCGACCCGCTCGAGCGTTTGGGCGGATGCATATCGCTCAAACGCGAAACGACACGATCGCGTATGGTGTCGGAAAGGACCTTTTTTTCAGAGGCAGACCAACGATGATCGGCGCCGTCGCTCACCGTTTGATCCACCTTCCGGCTTCCCCTCCCCGTTGCACGCAGCGTGCCCGGTTCCTGTTCCTCGTCTCCCATGGCTCCCTTTCCAGCGTTAACCCGCCAGATTATTGGGACAAACCTTAACGCAATTGTCGTCGGCTGAAAAGCGTAACGATTCAAGCCTGTGAGTTAGCGACCTGTCGCCATGTATATGCGGCTGCGCAAACCGGAGCTTGCCAGCTGCTCATGCCGTCATTGCAGCTGACGTACTCAGGCGGAAAGCTCGTTGTGCGCACGCGCGTCCAGAGAGGAATCGAAGTCGCTTAGCCCGAGGACATCGACCACCTTCCTGACGATATCATCACAACGCAGGCCGGCTTCCTCATACATCTCGTCCGGACTTGCCTGCTGGATGAAATGATCGGGCAGGGTCATGGTTCGCACCTTGAGGTCACCATCGAGCAATCCCCGATCGGTCAGATGATGCAACACCAGGGATCCGAACCCGCCGGTTGCGCCCTCTTCGATCGTCAAAAGCAAGTCATGCTCCCGGGCGAGTTGATCGATCAGGTCGGTATCGAGCGGTTTTGCAAAGCGGGCGTCCGCAATCGTCGGAGGCAATCCCATGCTTTCCAGCCGGTCGGCTGCAAAACAGACCTCGCGCAGACGCCCACCGAAGGAGAGGATCGCAATGCCTTTGCCCTTTCGAATAAGACGCCCCTTGCCGATTTCAAGCGGCTCACCATGCGCCGGCAATGCCACACCAAGTCCCTCACCCCGCGGAAAACGGAAGGCGATGGGCCCGGTGTCATGCGCCCGCGCGGTGGCGACCATGTGCACAAGCTCGGCTTCGTCTGCCGCCGCCATAACCGTGAAACCGGGCAGATTGGCAAGATAGCCGATATCATAGGCACCGGCATGCGTAGCACCGTCAGCGCCAACAAGTCCTGCGCGGTCTATTGCAAACCTTACCGGTAGCCGCTGTAGGGCGACATCATGCACCACTTGGTCATAAGCTCGCTGTAGAAATGTGGAATAGATCGCACAGAACGGCTTCATCCCGCCTGCCGCTAGTCCTGCCGCGAATGTAACGGCGTGCTGCTCTGCGATGCCAACATCGAAACTCCGCCTGGGAAAAGCTTTCGAGAATCGATCAATTCCGGTTCCCGACGCCATTGCCGCCGTAATGCCTACAATCTTGTCATCCCTCTCCGCTTCATCGATCAGGGCGTCCGCAAACACACGGGTATAGGAAGGAGCGCCGGGTTTTCCCTTTTTTTGTTCACCGGAAATGACATCGAACTTCGCGACACCATGATACTTGTCGGCTGACGCCTCGGCATGGCTGTAGCCCGCCCCTTTCTTGGTGATCGCGTGGATGAGTACCGGCCCGTCTGCATTCTGGCGCAGCATCCTGAGCACGGGAAGCAACTGATCGAGATCATGCCCGTCAACGGGTCCGAAATATTTAAAACCCAGATGCTCGAAAAACGAGTTTCCGCCGACGAAATCGATTGCCGCTCTTCTGGCGCGTTTGTTGAATTCCCTGAGCGGGGGCGGCAACTGCTCACTGATGCGCTCCATAATGTGATCGAAATCGCGCGCCGGCTTGCTTGCGGCCAGATTGATTAGGTAATTCGAAAATGCGCCGACAGATGGCGAAATCGACATTTCGTTGTCATTGAGAACCACGAACAGCCGCTTCCCGAGACTCCCGGCATTGTTCATCGCTTCATAAGCCATGCCGGCTGACATCGCGCCGTCGCCTATGACGCAAATCGCATCGCCATCGTCCCCGCCAAGCTCGCGCGCCATCGTGAAACCCAGCCCGGCCGATATGGAGGTGGATGAATGCGCCGCGCCAAAGGGATCGTACTCACTCTCTGCCCGGCGGGTGAAGCCTGATAACCCGCCTTTCTTGCGGAGAGTGTGCATCCGTTCGCGGCGACCGGTCAGAATCTTGTGGGGATAGCACTGGTGACTCACATCCCAGATCAGCTTGTCCTTCGGGGTATCGAATACCGAGTGAATCGCCACGGTAAGCTCGACAACGCCCAAGCTGGAACCGAGATGCCCACCTGTGCGCGATACACTATGAATCGTTTCGGCACGCAATTCGTCCGCAAGCGCCTTCAGACTTCGGTCGCTCAATTTTTTCAGATCTTGCGGTTCTTTGACGGAATCCAAGAGCGGTGTGCTCGTCGAATGTCCCGAGAAAAAGTTCATATATAGCCTCCCGACCCCGGCGCTTAGGGCAAAGGCGGAAGCCATTCTCGGCTCGCAAATTCTTCTCATTTGCGATTAAGCCGGTATGCCGGCTGTCGCCTGACGCTCCGGGCAGTCACCATTTTCGGGCGCAAAAACCAAAATGTAAACTATTTTTTACACTATGATGTAAACTTTTTTTGACATAACAAAGCCGCGCTGGGTGCCCAACGCGGCCATTTCTGTAATGTGCGGACTTATCCGGTTACTGGCTCTTGCCGCCTAAACTGGCCGCAGCCTACATATCGCTGTACTGCGCAAGATAGGCCAAGACGTTCTGGATCTCTTCGTCCTTTTTCAAGCCGCCAAAAGCCATCTTGGTGCCTTTGACCACGCCACGCGGGTCACGCAGATAGGCGGTCAATGTCTCTTCATTCCAGACCTTGCCATCGCTGCCATATTCCTTCATCGCATTCGAATAATTATAGCCTTCCAATGAACCCGGCTCACGTCCGAACACATTCATCAGGTGCGGGCCAACCCGATTCTGGTCGCTATCGGCGACATGGCACGCCTGACATTTTTTGAAAACCTTGGCGCCCGCTTCAGCATCGCCGTCAATGGCAAAAGCCGAACCAGCTGATGCAACCAAGCTACCTGCTAAAATTGCTACTCCCATTACACGCATCGGGAACTCCTCTCCAGTTTTGCTGTAACTGACCGAGACTTAAGGCATCACATCCACCTTTCAAGCCGGCTAGCGCCAACTGACTAAGCCCTTGGCCTTGCGGAATCAATATTTGGCGGCCCGCATCTTGTCGCAGGAATTGCAATTGTCCAATAACTACTACAATCTGCCCTCGTAAATGTGTAACGTTTGATTGACAGTATCGATTCATAGAGGTTGCGCGGAGTTCATGCCGAGACCGTTTCCCTTTTCAGCCATCGTCGGGCAAGATGAAATGAAACAGGCCCTGCTGATGGCGGCGGTCGAACCGGCGCTGGGCGGCGTTCTCGTCTTCGGTGACCGCGGTACCGGCAAGTCCACTGCTGTTCGAGCGCTTGCCGCGCTTTTGCCTCCGATCGAAACGAGAAAACAATGCCGCTTCAACTGCCCTCCGGATGAACCGGCTGAGGCCTGTACGACATGCAATTCGGCAGAAGGGTCCCGAGCGCCGGGCAAAATCAAGGTTCCGACACCGGTTATCGATCTGCCATTGGGAACCACGGAGGATCGCGTCTGCGGTGCACTTGACCTGGAACGGGCATTAGTGTCGGGGGAGAAGG
>JAHEHW010000294.1 GCA_024639745.1 Salaquimonas sp.
CACAGCTCGCGCCCGCCGGTGGCCGATATGCCGCTTTCCTATTCCATGCTGCTGAATCTCGTCAGTGCTTCCAATGCGCATGACAAGGCGACGCTCTGGGGGTTCATTTCAAGCTACGACTCAGCTCTTTCGCCTGAAAGTCATCCGAAACTGGATGAATTGGTCGGTTACGCGATCCGCTATTTCGAGGATTTCGTAAACCCCCATAAGCGGTTCCGAGCACCGACGGACACCGAGCGCAGCGCGCTTCAGGATCTTGATCAACGCCTTTCTGGAATGGGTGAATCCCCTGACGCCGAAGCCATCCAGACCGAGGTGTTTTCCGTCGGAAAAGAGCATGGATATGAGAACCTGAGGGACTGGTTCAAGGCGCTTTATCAGATCCTTCTGGGTCAGGATCAGGGACCACGCTTTGGCTCGTTCATTGCGCTTTACGGGATCGGCGCGACCCGGTCCCTAATCGCCAAGGCAGTCGCCGGAGAGCTGGCCGCCAGCAATTGACTGCGCTCCTTGACGGCAGCCGCGCCATAACCCGCGGCCAGCCTTTCTGGCTTCGTCCCGGAACTTCTGAAGCGCGGGATCGCGTGCTTCCGCCCAAACGCGCTCAACCAGCCAGGCCGAACGGTCGCGGTTACCGAGTGTGCAGCGTCGCTCCGTTGTCGAGCCATCGGATCCGCTATCGCGCACCGACACATCGCACTCGATTGTCCGGCTTCTGACAAGACTCCTCAGGGCGGCCCTCGCCATCACCCCGCAAAAGGCCACTCCTTTCCCTCCGCTTTGCACGTCAATTTCGGATCTGGAGCTGCGATGCCGGCAAACAGCACATAGTCTCCCTGCGACCGGAATCCCTGTGCGGACTCGATAAGGGGTTTTGGGTAATGCCGCGGCTAGAATTCACGGGAGACGTCACTGGCGTCGGACGCTCGAGAAGACGCGGCGGCAGACGAACCACTTTTTCGGCTGGCAGAGTGGGTGCCGGAAGACGGTCAGGCGCAATCACGCGGACCCCTTTATTTACAGGTTCGGTGAGCGCGATAGATTTCTTGTTAGAGTCCGCCTGAGGATCTTTATCAGCTGGCTATTGCGGATCATCGCAGGCGGCCAGTAGGAGGCCGCAGATCACAAGAATAATCGCGGGCTTCCTCACGACGACCGTTTTTACTGGCTGGCCCACACGATCCGGGCAACCCAATCAATCTCGTCGAGCGGTATCTTCAGGTCGTCATGTTCGGGGTTCAGCGATTTCAGTTCGATAATCGAAGCGGTCTTCCGGACGAGTTCCTTTGCCATCACTTCGCCTTCGTTGGTTCTGACAACGATGCGGTCGTTGCGCCGAATATTGGTGCCGGGCTGCACGATGATGATGTCGCCTTCCCGGTAGAGCGGTTCCATCGAATTTCCGGAAACCTCGAGCGCGTAGATCATATCGTCGTCTGTCGCGGGGAAGGATATCTGGTCCCAGCCATGTCCCTCGGGAAATCCGCCATCGTCGAAAAAGCCGCCAACCCCTGCCTGGGCTAGGCCGAGCAGAGGCACATTGCGCACGCCGGGTTTGAAGCGCGTCTGGATTTCCGCCGCGTTGAGAGGGCGATCTTCGACCAGCGCAATAAAGTCTGCCAAGGTAATTCCGGTGGCCCTTAAGGCTTTTGCGATGGACTCGGTCGATGGCCATCTTGGCCGACCGGCACCGGTAAACCGTTTCGACTTGTTGAACGATGTCGGATCAAGTCCGGCTTCCCGCGCCAGCCGCGAGGGTGAAAGTTGCTTTGTTTCGGCAAGCGCGTCAATCGCTGCCCATATACGTTCATGCGATAACAATCGAACTCTCCCCAGCCGATATTCACGTTGTGAATAAGGAAAGTATTCCTTTTTGTCAAAGCCCGTGCGCGGATCTTCTGGACCGAATTTGGTCGCCGCTCTGTCCGCTCATTCAGTGGAATAAGCGTCGCGACCGCTTTCGATCATGCGCTCGAGCATGGCGATCTGATCCTGTCCCCAAAACACCTCCTCCTTGTAAACGTAAGAGGGTACGCCAATCGCGCCTGCAGCCACCGCCTCGGCGGTGTTGGTTTCACGAATCTCGGCTGTTTCCGGGGCCTTGGCCGCTTCAAGAATCGTGTTGGCATCGAACCCAGTTTCAGCAAGTAACTCGCTGATGACCGTCTCGTCGGCGATTTGTTGGTCATTTTCCCAGAGCGCTTGCCCGGCCGCTCTGGCGAACGCTTGAGGGTCTTCGCCCGAAAGCACGATTGCGATTATCGAGCGGTCGGCCAGTTTCGGGTCCGTGGGAAAGAATTGCGGATGCAGATTGAGGTCGATCCTTCGATATTCGGATTGCCGTTGCAGCTCAAGCAACCGATAGCGCTTGCGGGTTTCGCTGCGCTGTCCAAGAGGAACGGAGCCTGACACCTCCCACACCCCAGGTAGATGCACGGGTTTGAAAGCGACCTTCTTGCCGCGCCGTACGGCCATTTCCATCAATGCGGTATGGCCCAGATACACGAATGGCGAAAGCGTCGTAAGGTAGTAGTGGATGGTATCTGACATTGCCGTTCCTCCTCGCAAAAAACATACTGAGCAAGAAGGGAAGCATGTTATCCGCGCCAGGTTCAAGACAAACCTGAGAGTCGCGCGTCACGAAGCGGGCAGGCGGGGGCGCTGACTGATATAGAATACCGGAACCGGTGTCAGATCGATCATGTAGAATGCGAATGTCGCACTGTCCGGATGATCAAGTACACCTTCCTGATAAATCAGCGTATCGCCCGGCTCGTATTCGATTTCATGGTTTGCGAACCGGTCAGAGAAAATTCTGTCCGGACGTCTCAGCATCTGGTCGAATGAAAGTCCGTCACCATGAGTGCTGGGCTGGCCCGGTTGCTCTTGCAATTCCACTTCGAAGCCAATCCACCCCGTTCCTGTCGCATTGAACGTTTCAAGACGCACATGCAATCCGTTCAGGCCGCCGGTGGTGAAGCTGCCAAGCATATTGGCCGCAGCGAACCGAATTGTAAGAACGCTGGGCCCGACAGAATGAATTTCCTGGCGAATCACGACCGGGTCGTCGCGCCGCCCGCTACCGGAAATCCCGGTTATTCTGAACCCGCCCCTTTCATCGGAAAATCGATAGCCGGCAGCGAACCACCCGTGCTGTGCATCACGCTGTTCGACACGATCCTCCGCGCGAGCCGCTATCGCCAACAGCGCCACGGCCGACGCGATAGCCATGAACTGCCGCAACAACATCTGCCTCCGAAATGATTGCGCGTTACATGCTAGCAGCTTTGCGGCGTTTGTGCAGATTGCGGCTCTAGGTCTAACCGTTTAGGCAGTGTCGATAGAACGGGTAACGCAAAATGGGAGTGTGTGAGATGGTTGAAAAAACAGCCCTTGTAACAGGGGCAGCCCGTGGAATCGGCCTTGCGACAGCAAGGCGCTTCATTGAAGAAGGTTGGTGCACCGTTATCGTAGATATTGACGG
>JAHEHW010000295.1 GCA_024639745.1 Salaquimonas sp.
ATCTGAATAATTTCGATCAGCCCGAAAAGCCGATTGCGCTGGAACTGCCCGCTGGGAAGGCGCGCCCCTTCAAGCGTGCGATGGAAGAACTGATCGACGATCTGGCAAATGACATTCCGGCTAATTTCGAGTCGGAGGCTTATCAAGCCCAGCGTAAATCAATCGAACAGGAATTCGCTGAAGCGCACGAAAGCGCGTTTGATGCATTGGTAAATTTAGCGACAGAACGAGGGTTGATCCTTTTGAGGACGCCAATGGGGTTCATGGTGGCGGCTGAGAAGGATGGCAAACCAATGAAGCCCGAGGAGTTCCGTGCTTTGCCTGAGCCGGAGCAAGCCAAGATCGACAGGAATATCAGTGAAGTTCAGGGCGAGCTCGAAAAGGTTTTGAAAGCCATTCCGCAGCGAGAGAAAGAGCATCGGAAGGCGGTCGAATCTTTAAATTCGGAAATTGCGCAGCAATCGGTCGATGCATCACTTGGCGAGGTTGAGGCGGGCTTTGCGGGACTCCCGGGCTTAAAGAATTATCTGGGGCGTGTCCGTACCGATCTAACTGAAAATGCCGCGCTTTTCCTGCTTGATGAAAGAGCGCCTCAGGCAGGTGCCTTCCCAGTATCAACGACCAAGCATTATCTCAAGCCGCAATTCGCTCGCTACAGAGTCAACGCGATCATTGCGAGTTCGGACGAGGCAGAGGGTGGTGTGCCCATCATCGAGGAAAGACTGCCAGGTCTTCCGAATCTCATCGGACGTATCGAGCATGAAGCCGAGATGGGGACGCTGGTTACGAATTTCACCATGATAAAGGCCGGCGCTCTGCACCGGGCGAATGGCGGTTATCTGATCCTTGACGCAATCGACATTCTTTCCGAGCCGTTTGCGTGGGACGCGCTCAAGCGTTGTCTGAAAACGGAAGCGATTAAGATAACGTCTTTGCAGGAACGGCTCTCGCTGATTACCACGACTTCGCTTGATCCGGATCCCATTCCATTGAGTGTCCGGATAATCTTGATAGGCGAGCGAATGATCTTCTATCTACTCTCGCTTCTGGATCCGGAATTTCCTGACCTGTTCAAGGTCCATGCAGATTTTGAGGATTCCCTGAATTGGACCGATGAGGCATTAGCTGCCTTTGCCATCATGTTGCGTGGGCTGGCGGCGCAGGAGGACTGTCTGGAGGTGAGTGATGAGGCTATCCGCTCGCTTATGTCTGAAGCGACGCGTATGGCTGAGGATGCCAGCAAGCTTTCGCTCAATCTCGGTCATTTTCAGACCCTTCTGGCCGAAGCGGATTTCATTGCTCGCGGCAAGAAAAAGGCGCAGATCGGCAGCGCCGAAATCAGTGAAGCGATCCGAAATGGGGAAGAGCGAGCTGGCCGCAGCAAAGAGCAGCTGCAGGAAGCGATCAGTCGCAATATACTCATGGTTGATACGGATGGGGCCGTGAGCGGGCAGATTAATGCGCTTTCCGTCGTTGGTCTCGGCGACGCGCGGTTCGGTCGCCCATCGCGTCTAACGGCGACGGTGCGACCCGGTCGGGGAAAGCTCGTCGATATCGAGCGCGAAGTCGAGCTGGGCGGCCCCTTGCATTCCAAGGGCGTGATGATCCTTTCGGCCTATCTGGCGTCACACTTCGCGCTAGCCTATCCACTCAGCCTATCCGCAACCTTGGTATTCGAACAAAGTTATTCAGGCGTCGATGGCGATAGCGCTTCGGCGGCAGAATTAATCTGTCTTTTGTCTGCGCTTGCCGAAGTTCCCATCGACCAGTCTTACGCGATCACCGGGTCTGTCAATCAGAAGGGCGAGATTCAGGCTATCGGGGGTGTCAACGAGAAGATCGAAGGCTTTTTCGATCTTTGCAATATGCGCGGATTAACAGGGAAACAAGGCGTCATCATTCCTGCCGCAAATGTTCAACATCTGGCATTGCGTCAAAGGGTGGTCGAAGCGGTTGATGCAGGCAGGTTCGGGATCTTCCCGATTGTTTCGGTAAATGACGGCATCGAGATCCTGACCGGTCTTCAAGCCGGAACCCCTGGCGAAGATGGCCGGTATCCGGATGGGTCAATCAACGACAAGGTCGACCGGCGATTGATCGCATTTGCCGAAGAAATGCGGGCTTACGTCGCGCAGCGTCGAGATGGTTCGGTGGAGGAGAATACCTTATGACCGCCGAAAATTCTCGAATAACGATTGCTGCGACATGCTTCGCGGACGCTGTATCTGCGATTGAACTTGGAAAGACAGTTGCGCAGGCGGGATCGACCTTCGATGCCACACTTATTACGGAGGCTGTCAGTTCAACCGGGGTCGCATTCTCCGTGCGACCGGTGATCGGGCAGACAGTAGCTAGCCTGTCGGACGCTATCGAGCGAGATGCGCGACTTTTCAGAAGCGCCTTCATGGAAGCCGTTTCCGGTCTTGGCAGCACGGGACAATTCGGTCGTATCGAGGCGGATGTCGATACATTCTTCGATGCCCATCTCAACCAGTCTGGCTTGCTGATCATTGGGTTCGAACCGCTGCATTCACTCGAAGGAGAGGTCATCCTTATCGGGGAAAGTTCTGCCGCCCTTGAGGAATTGTCGGAGATCGGCAGAACCATTGCCGGTCGCCGTCGATTACAATTGATATATGCCCATTTGCAAAAGACGGCTGCCGTGCCGGAAAAATCTGGCGGGATGGGATTTCAAGGGGTGAATGAAGCGGAAGCTCTCTCTTTGTTGGGCCGTACCAGTGCAAAGGCTGTGGTTGTTACTTCGCAGGTGGCGCGGGATCTGGGCCTTCGGAAAATTCTATATGCGGCGCGCTGCCCGGTATTGATCCGTCTGCAATCGATCACTCAAAAAAACGCGCTCAATGCACCGCTCGAGCCAGAACTATAACTCGATTACCATTCCATCTTTGCCGATGCGCAGGTCGCCATGCCATTCGGTTTCAACCTGCGCTCGCCAGTCAGCATCCGTGAATCTCGGGTCATCACCTGGCACGAAATGATTGAGAGCGAGAATCCGTACTCCGGCCTGGTGGGCAATTTTTCCGGCGTCCGCAGCGCTGCAATGACTGCGCAGGAGATGCTGTTTCAGGCGGTCATCGCCGTTGGGTACCCTCGCGCACAAGGCATCAATGCCGTCTTTCAGCATTGCCTCGTGGACCAACAGATCCGCATTCTTGGCGAACCCGGCCATTTTCGGCGTATAAGCCGTGTCGCCGGAGAACACGATCTTTCTGTCCCCGGCCTCAAATTTCAGGGCGAAGCTTTCGTCAAGTGGCGGATGAATATTGTCCATCGCCGAAACCGTGATTTTTCCCAAGTGCATTTGAACCGGCGACTCCATGATCTGCAGCCTTACAAGCTTCCGAAGGTCCGGTCGCCCCTCATCGGCAATTCGGAGATCAATATCAACGGCCATGGATTCAAAGAAGCCGCTGAAGTAATCGGCAAGGCCCGACGGT
>JAHEHW010000296.1 GCA_024639745.1 Salaquimonas sp.
CGTCTTTAAGATCATCGATAGTAAGCGCTTTCCCTGATCCGCCCTTGTAGATCTTCTCGATCAGTACCAATTTATTCTCGGCCAGATCGAACCTGGTATCGCTACGAATTTTCCCCTTTTCATCGAGATAGTCCATCCAGGCTTCGTTGGCTGAAACGAACAGATCGGCCGGGGCGCCATATTCTATCTGGCGGGCAAGCGCCGAACTGCCTGCAAACGAAAAGATTGCCTTGCACTTCTTCGCGTCCGGCCAATTATCTGCGACTTCTTCCAAAACGTTTTTCATGCTTGCGGCAGCGAAGACGACGAAACGCGAACTATTTTCTTCGGCTCTTGCCAAGATGCTCTGCAAGGGAATCAGAAAGACCAGAAGGGCTAGAATTGCGGTGCGTCTGCCGGTCAGGCTCATGGATAGTTGAACTCATGCAAAGATGTTTGAAGAAAGCGATATGTTTGACCGGAAATATCGAGCATACCTTGTCCAAATGCAAGACTCTTTCCACTAGCGATCGGCCGTTGCGGCCTTTAAATTTTCGAGCAGTTCGAGTTCTTCGGATGCCGCGTTCCTGGTTTTGGTCTCGATCGAACGGTAAAGCGCCAGGATCCTTTGGCCGGTTGCCGTCAGGTGGGCGCCACCACCGCTCTGACCGCCTCTAGAAGAAATCACGAGCGGCTCTTCGAAGCTGCCGTTGAGCGTCTCGACAAGGGTCCAGGCCCGCTTGTAACTCATGCCAAGCTTCCGACCGGCCGCAGCAATTGAACCGCTTTGTGAAATTCCCTCAAGCAAATCCGCTTTGCCCGGTCCGAATGCAGTGTCTTTGTCGAGCAAAAGGCGCAGCCTAAGCCGAATTGTGCCAGGCTTTGAGTGACCCTCTGTTTCTAAAGTCGGCATTTTCTCTCCGTTCGGGATTGGCACAATGATTCTATCATCAAGTGACTTGTCTTCAATTCCGCGACCCCGCTGTTAACTGAAAAGTGCGGCAGGAGCCGAATGCGCAGCGTTTTTGTTTAGCACAGGAAAAAATAGCGATTGATTTAATGTTATAACATTACATACTAGACGTCGGAATGATGACTGATATTTCCGATAACGCCGAGGGGTCGCGAAGCCAATGAGATCTAGCCTTTCGATACTTCTTTTTGTCTTTTTTGTTCAAACAGCCCATGCGGATGTTCGCGTTGTCGCGACTATCAAGCCGGTTCATGGCATTGTTTCTGCGATAGCAGAGGGCGTGGTTGAACCTGAATTGCTGATTGACGGCGCAACGTCGCCGCACGATTTCAGTCTAGCGCCTTCGGATGCCGCAGCTCTGCAGTCCGCCGATTTGGTTTTCTGGATTGGCCCCAGCCTGGAACCAGGCCTCGAGAAAGGCATCAGGACGCTGGCCCAGAATGCCGAGATCGTGAGTCTGATCGAGACTGAAGGCTTATTTTTATTAGAGATGCGAGATGTCGACGCTTTCAGCGAAAAGTCTTTAGTCGCGAAGGACCACTCGGGGGTCGGGAGTCATGCAGATGAGCATGATCATGGCCACGAAACGGAGCATGGTCATACAGGCATCGACCCGCATATCTGGCTCAACCCGGAAAACGCAGTCGCAATGGCTGCGACCATACGGAAGAGGCTGAGCGAAGCATTTCCCGAGAAGGCGGATATTCTGGCTGGCAATTTCGCACAATTTGAGAAATCAGTGGAATCCGAGGTGGAAGCGATAGAGCGGCGATTGACGCCGTATGCCGGTATGCCGTTTCTCGTCTTTCACGATGCCTATCAGTATTTCGAGCGGCGCCTCAATCTCGCTGCTTCCGGAGTGATCGCGCTGAATCCGGAGGTTGCGCCGGGTGCACAACGTCTACGCGCACTCGGTGAGCTGATCGAGGCACGCAAAATCAGATGCCTTTTTGCCGAGCCGCAGTTTGATCCGCGATATGCGGAAGTACTGGCTGAATCGGGAAATCTGACGATTGGCACTCTCGACCCTCTTGGCGCGGAACTGGAGTCTGATCCGGAGCATTATCTCAAACTGCTGGAAGGAATGACCGATGCATTCGAGCGATGCCTTGCAACGACCGGCTGAAGACGGAGGCGTCGATCTGTCAGCCATTCTGGAATTATCGGGTGCTGGCTATCTTGAGGACGGAAAGTGGCGTGTCCGGGGCGTTGATCTGGCCATCCATCCGGGCGAAATCGTTACGATTATCGGACCGAACGGGTCCGGGAAATCGACGACGGCAAAACTCGCGCTTGGGCTGCTGGACGCCAGCGAGGGCAGGGTCCATCGAGGAAAGAAAGCCCGAACCGGCTATGTTCCGCAACGCCTTGGCGTTGACTGGACATTTCCGATCAGCGTGGGGAACTTCGTCAAACTGGCGGGTCGGCTGAGCAGGCAGGAGATCGCGGAAGCACTTGAGCGAACGGGTGTCGCGCATCTCGTGGATGAGCCTTTGCAGTCTTTGTCCGGTGGGGAACTGCAACGCGTCCTGCTGGCTCGTGCGATGGCGCGCAAACCCGATCTCCTGGTACTGGATGAGCCTACCCAAGGGGTGGATTTCACAGGTGAGAGTCAACTCTATGCCTTGATAACGCGATTCCGTGACGAGACGGGATGCGCCGTGCTGATGATTTCGCATGACCTCCATATCGTCATGGGATCGACCGATCGGGTACTTTGCCTGAACGGACATGTGTGTTGCTCGGGTACGCCGAAACTGGTGTCGGAAAGCCCAGCCTATCGGTCTCTGTTCGGACCGCAGATAGTCGGGACGATAGCGGTTTACGAACACGACCATGATCATGTCCATCTGCCGGACGGGCGTGTGCGGCACTCCGATGGCACCATAAGCGATCATTGCATGCCGAACGAACCGCATGGTGATCCGACGGATCACGAGGGCCATTGATATGCTGGAGGATTTTTTTATCAGGGCTTTGCTCGCGGCAGGAATGCTGGCTATTTTTGCGGGGCCGCTTGGTTGTATCATTCTCTGGCGACGATATGCTTATTTCGGCGATACGCTTGCCCATTCGGCGCTACTTGGTCTCGCCCTCGCGCTTTTTCTCGAAACCGGCGCAGCCATCCCCGTTTTTGTCGTCAGTGGCCTAATCGCATTGATACTATTCTATTTGCAGAAAAGTTCGCGACTGGCTTCGGATGCGCTTCTCGGCATTCTTTCGCATTCTGCCCTTGCGCTGGGGCTGGTCACGCTCAGTGTGATGCATTGGATCAGATTTGACCTTACGGCGCTTTTATTCGGCGATCTGCTAGCGGTTTCCCGGAGCGACCTTCTCATTATTCCGCTGGTCGGTTCGCTGACACTTGTGCTTCTGGTCTTCAACTGGCGAGCACTGCTTGTCGCGACAGTCAGTCCGGAACTCGCCAAAGCAGAAGGGTTCAGACCTGACCGGACCAATCTTGTTTTCGTTCTGATGGTCGCGGGCTTTATCGCG
>JAHEHW010000297.1 GCA_024639745.1 Salaquimonas sp.
GGTTTTCAATTACCTAATTATCCTTGAAACACTGAAAGTTGCACGCTAAAGGGTGCGCCGTTGTCGGAGTGTGGCGCAGTCTGGTAGCGCACCTCGTTCGGGACGAGGGGGTCGCAGGTTCGAATCCTGCCACTCCGACCATCTTCCGCAATTCAAAATCCTAAATCTCTCATTGCCGGCCGGTATCGAGCATGCGATTTGCCGTTTCGTCGCGTCGCGCTAACTCAACTCCAAGTTATTCGAGCAGCCGAGCTTACATGCGCCTTCGACCTTCGCTTAAATTTCTGCATACACTTGCTTCAGCCGGAATGATCGGAGCACTCGCCGGTTACATGATCCTGCTTGTCCATGCTCCGCAAGCAAGCCCCGCCGACTATGCGGATATGCGCCATTCAATCGACGCCCTCTGCACCTATCTCCTGATTCCTTCCATGGCCGTCACACTTGTTTCCGGGTTGTTGGCGATCGCCTTTCACATGCCGTTTCAGGAGAAACGATGGGTCTGGGCCAAGGCCGCGCTGGGCTTAGCCGTGTTTGAGGCGACACTCCATCTTTCAGGCTCCAAAGCAAATTATGCCGCAAACCTTGCCACTGAGATTGCGGAAGGTACGGCCCCCGCAAAAGCACTAGAGCAGACAATAGCGTCTGAATGGGGCGTGCTTTACGCGCTTGGCGCGCTGACCGTCGCCAATATCGCGCTTGGTGTCTGGCGGCCAAGCCTGAGCCGAAAGGCAACACTACCTTTCAGGGTAAAGTCCTGAGTGGAAGGCGAGCCAATCGACACTACGAACGCGCCGCTATCGTCTGCCCGGCAGCAACGCCCGAAGACCAAGCCCATTGGAAATTGTATCCACCCAGCCATCCAGTCACGTCGACGGCTTCACCGATTACAAACAAGCCCGGAACCCGCTTTGTTTCCATGGTTTTCGAAGAGAGTTCTGCTGTACTGATTCCTCCAGCCGTTACCTCAGCCTTTGCAAAGCCTTCGGTTCCCGTCGGATAGAAGGTCAATGCGGTTAGGGTTTGCGCGGCAGCATCCAATTCCTTGTCCGGAATATTTCCGAGTTCTTGCGCAAATCCGATGCGGGCGGATAACGATTCCGCCAGCCGTTTCGGCAGATGCTCTGCGAGAGCGGCTTTGAGATACATGCGGGGTGTATTTCGCTTAGCGTTGCGCAGTTCGCTTTCCGCATCCCTGATCAGGTTAAGCGAAACTGGCTCACCTGGCCGCCAGTATGACGAGATTTGCAGAATTGCCGGCCCTGAAAGCCCCTTATGCGTGAACAGGGCGGCCTCTTCAAATGCCACTTCCCCTACTCGAGCTTCGGCCTGGCAGGAAACACCCGAAAGCTCTCTGAACAAGCGATCCTCCTTGCCGAGTGTGAGCGGCACCAGGGCGGGACGCGGCTCTATGACCTCAAGACCGAAGCGTTTCGCAATTTCATAGGCAATGCCGGTAGCCCCCATTTTCGGGATTGAGGGACCGCCCGTCGCAATGACAAGATTTTGTGCGGTCGCACCGACCACGCGGAACCGACCATCGGAATGCCCGATCTCTCCGATACTGGCCGAAAGGGAAATGTTGACTCCGCCCTTGCGGCATTCCTCGATAAGCATCGCGACGATCTGACGGGCGCTACCGTCGCAAAAAAGCTGGCCAAGCGTCTTTTCATGCCAGGCAATACCGTAGCGTTCTACGAGTTCTATAAAATCAAACTGAGTATAGCGGCTGAGTGCCGATTTGGCGAAATGCGGATTTTCCGACAGGTAGCATTGTGCGGTTGTATGGAGATTCGTGAAGTTGCAGCGTCCGCCGCCCGAAATCAGGATTTTCTTTCCGGCCTTCTCGGCATGATCAATCAGTAGAACTCTCGCACCTGCCTGACCGGCTGTCGCCGCCGCCAGGAGACCTGCGCCACCTGCCCCCAGTATGATCGCGTCGTAATGCATGCGTGTTTTTTCAATCTTATTTGGAAAGAAAGATGCCGCATCCGAGTAGATGATCCTGCACGCGAGGACAAGACGCTCGAAGCTGCATTAAGTCTCACCAAGACGATCAGTCCTAGTTCCGGGAGAGGCGGCCATCAACGCTGCCATCAATACCGACTCTATACGGTGACCTTGCTGAGGATCGCATCCCTGGTTACCTCATCGCGAGGTGCATCCAAGGTTACATGGCCACGTTCGAGCGCAACGAAACGATCTGCAAGGCCGTATGCGAAATCAAAATATTGCTCGACCAGAACGATCGCCATTTCGCCTTGCTCGCGGAGATATTCGATCACGCGACCGATCTGCTGAATGATATTGGGCTGAATGCCCTCGGTCGGTTCATCAAGAAGCAACAATTTAGGCTTTGTCACCAGCGCACGGCCGATCGCCAATTGCTGCTGCTGTCCACCTGACAGGTCGCCGCCCCGACGGTTGCGCATCTCTTTCAATACAGGAAACAGCTCGTAGATCTCGTCTGGTACGCGCCGCGTGCCATTGGGCAGACAAGCAAAGCCAGTTTCGAGATTTTCCTGAACTGTCAGCAGCGGGAATATATCCCTGCCCTGCGGCACATAGCCAATGCCGGCAGCAGCGAGTTGATGGGGAGCCGGTTTGCCGATCTCCTCGCCATCGAACCGAACAGTGCCATTAGAACGATGATGAACGCCTGAAATCGCCTTGAGGAGACTGGTTTTTCCCACGCCGTTCGTTCCCATGACACAGGTCACCTTGCCGATATCGGCTTGCAGGCTGACGCCATAGAGGATCTGCGATTGCTTGTAATGAAGGTTCAGGTCTTTGATCTCAAGCATCTCAGCGCCCCAAATAGACGTCGATGACGTCCGGATTCTGCGTTACGTGGTCGATGGAACCCTCGGCAAGAACGGACCCTTCATGCAGGACCGTCACCCGGCAATCCAGGCGGCGCACGAATTCCATGTCGTGTTCGACAACGATTACGGCACGCGTTTCAGCCGCCTTCTTCAAAAGGTCGGTCGTGTGCTCACGCTCCGATGGAGTCATGCCCGCGGCCGGTTCATCCACCAGAAGCAATTTCGGGTCCTGTGCCAATAGCATGCCGATTTCCAGCCACTGTTTCTGCCCATGGGATAATTCACCCGCAATGCGCATAAACTGATCCGAAAGGCCGATTTCCAGGCAGAGAGCCTCTACCCTTGCCAGATCGTCGTCGGAGCGCTTGTACAGCAGTACCGAGATCGGATTTCGGTCCTTTTTGAGGGCCATTATCAGATTATCCTGAACCGTCTGGGCCTCAAATACCGTGGGTCTTTGAAACTTTCGGCCAATGCCCAATTCGGCGATCGCACTTTCCGACATTTTCAGCAGGTTTCGGCCCGGATCGCCCCATTCGACGCGGCCTTCATCGGGGCGTGTCTTTCCTGTGACGATGTCCATGAAGGTGGTCTTGCCGGCACCATTT
>JAHEHW010000298.1 GCA_024639745.1 Salaquimonas sp.
CGGGGCGCAGCCAAGCGCGAAAAGAAGGAAACCGTAAAGCGTAATGCCGTCAATGCGCTCGGAAGCGCCGGCATCAAGTACCGTGTGCGCTGACAGTCGGGAAAAGCCTGACGAGCGGCAAGATACCGGCAAAGAGGCAAAGAGCAGCCGCAACTGGCAAGGTGAATGGCCAAAGACGCCTGGCAGGCTGTTGGGAATAGGTTCGATACGCCTTTATCAACTTACGCTTTCCCCGCTGATCGGACGATCCTGCCGCCACTTGCCGACTTGCTCCGAATATGGCTATGAGGCGATAGCACGCCATGGCCTGCTTGCGGGCTCTTGGCTTACCCTCTGGCGCGTGTTGAAATGTAATCCGCTCGGCACTTCCGGCATCGATCCGGTGCCGGAAAAAATGAAGTGGTTCCCTCGCAAATGAATTCCACGTCCTCGCTGGTGGTAGAGATCACCCGTGGTAATGCGGTTGAAAGCCGTCATAAGGTTGATGCGGTGATTGCTGATGCAGAAGGTTCGCGGGTTCGCATCTACGGCGATGCCGATCGCGAGACATATCCCCGTTCCTCCGTCAAGGCATTGCAGGCGCTGCCATTGGTCGAAAGCGGCGCGGCAGACAAGTTTGGCTTTGAGCCAAGACATCTGGCACTGGCCTGCGCCTCGCACCAGGGCGAGAAAATCCATACGGAAACCGCTGGTGAGATACTGTTAGCGGCAGGGCTGACGGTGACGTGCCTGGAATGCGGGGCGCAAATGCCTGCGAAACCGGAAGATATTCAGCAATTGGCGAGGGAAGTGGTTCCGGTCAGTGCAATTCACAATAATTGCTCCGGCAAGCATTCCGGTTTTCTGGCTTTCGCTGTCCAGGAGGGTTTTGAGACAAGCGGATATGTCAAGATCGACCACCCGGTCCAGAAAGAAATCGCAGGCACGCTCGAAGCCATGACCGGCGCTAAGCACGGTGAAGACAATCACGGTATCGACGGGTGCTCGATCCCGACCTATCGCATCCCGCTCGAAAACCTGGCGAATGCCTATGCCAAATTCGGCGTTGGGGATGACGTGAATCCCGCTCGGAGCACCGCAATTCTGCGCCTGCGCGATGCCTGCATGGCGCACCCGGAAATGGTTGCTGGCACCGATGCTTTCGACACCAGAATAATGACGGCCTTGAAGGGGAGGGTGCTCACGAAGACCGGTGCGGAAGGCGTTTTCACAGTTGCGATACCGGAACTCGGCCTCGGCATGGCAATCAAATGCCACGACGGAACGACACGGGCTGCCGAAGCCGCTTGCGCTACGCTGATTCAAAACGCTTTTCTTGAATCGGAATCTGAACTTTCACAGACAGAGCTAACAGCACTGAAAACGCTCGCAACTCCGACTGTTGAAAACCGCATAGGTTTGAAAGTAGGTGAAGTCAACGTAGCCCAATAATCGGTCGCAGCCCGTTTCATGTCGGGAAGTCGCTTTGCCACCTCGGTGTTTTTGGGTGCGGTTGCGCTGGGCCTGATCGTGCTTTCCCGGCTGTTTCCTCCTCTATTCAGTGGTTTGGCTCCGGCGAAAATCATGAGATCGCGCGTACTGGGGGCCTGCTGCTGACCGGCTTTACCGGACTGGCGATCGCTGTATGGCATGCCATTATCGCGGACCGCAACAACTCTCTTGAGGAGCGGAAATGGGCGCTTCAGCGTTTCAAGGAAGGTGCCGAAATGCTGGCATCGGAGCATCTCATTACATCTGCAGCTGGCAGACAGGTATTACGGTGACTTATCGCCACCAATAAGGAGGATTATAGCGGTGCTTGCTACGACTTGCTTGAATTGGACAGGATTCTGCAATTGCTTGATTTGGAAAATGACGAAGCTGGGTCTCTATGAAATGAGGGGCTTTTGACGTGATGGGGGTCGGTAAATGATGTCGAGGTTTTATCAGAAAAGACGGGTGGCACGTGCCACTGTCGTTTCGAAGAGCAAAGGTGTCTCACCGTTTTCGAAGAAGACTATTGCGCCGACCCGGTCGAAAATGAGTCCGAAACAGCGTGAGTTGCTCAGGCGCAAGCAACGGGATAATCGGCGCATGCAGTTGTGGCTGGCCACGAACCCCGATACCGCCAGACACCTGTCGCGTGAGCAATTGGAAGATACGGCGGACAAACTCGGCCTCATGTTCTGCAAGGATAAAAGCAACGTCGAAATCATCCATGCGCTGGCCCTTTACCAAGCGGAATATGCTTCGCCCTCAAGACAGGAAGGTAGGCGCCAGTTATTCGCGGATTGAGCTTATCGCCCAAATGTCCTGAGGCGGCTGCTGCGCCAAGTTGATCTGCTCCGGGTTAATTGAATCGGAATCTGAACTTTCGGAAGCGGAACCAACCGCACTGAAAAGGCTCGCAAATCTGATTATTGAAAACCACATCGGTGTCGCAGGCGAAGAGATCCAGGTAAGTCATGACTAACGGCGTTTTGCGCGGCAATAAGGGGTTGGAAGAAAGTTTTCGGCAGGTGTTGCCAGTCCGGTGTCCAGCACGTCTGGTCGCCAGCCAGAATGACCAGGCGGTTCAACAACATTCCTGCCTGAAGTCTCTAACGCGGTGCGGCCAAGCCTTACAGACAAGCTCTTGCTTCGCTTAAACCCTTCCACTATACCCGCCGCACAAACCATTTTCCGATCAACCACCCGCGCCCGTAGGCGGGACTGGATAGGAGTCATAAGTCATGGCTGACAGCCTGATCTCCCTTGAATTTCCCGATGGCTCCAAACGCGAATTCCCAGCCGGTATAACCGGTCGGGCGGTTGCCGAATCCATCGCCAAATCCTTGGCGAAAAAATCCGTCGCCTATGCGCTCGATGGTGAAATGCGAGATCTCGTCGATCCTATCGAGCGCGACGGCAAACTGGAGCTAATTACCCGCGAAGACGATCGTGCGCTGGAACTCATACGTCACGACGCGGCCCATGTAATGGCGGAGGCAGTCCAGGAGCTTTGGCCTGGAACTCAGGTCACCATTGGTCCGGTCATCGAAAACGGTTTTTATTACGACTTTGCCCGGAATGAGCCTTTCACCCCCGAAGATCTCCCGAAAATCGAAAAGAAAATGCGGGAAATCATCGTCCGCAATTATTCCTTCGAGAAGGAAATCTGGACACGAGACAAGGCGAAGCAGTTTTTTGCGAACAAAGGCGAGAACTACAAAGTCGAGTTGGTCGATGCGATTCCGGAAGATCAGCAGATCAAAATTTATTCGCAGGGCGAGTGGCTCGATCTCTGCCGTGGTCCGCATATGCGGTCGACCAAGGATATTGGCGATGCCTTCAAGCTGATGAATGTCGCGGGTGCTTATTGGCGGGGCGATTCGTCGAACGCCATGCTCACCAGAATTTACGGCACCGCCTGGGCCAGCAAGGAAGATCTCGACAGCTATCTT
>JAHEHW010000299.1 GCA_024639745.1 Salaquimonas sp.
GGGCCGTGTCTCAGTCCCAGTGTGGCTGATCATCCTCTCAGACCAGCTATTGATCGTCGCCTTGGTGAGCCGTTACCTCACCAACTAGCTAATCAAACGCGGGCTCATCCAATACCGATAAATCTTTCCCCCGGAGGGCGTATACGGTATTAGCACAAGTTTCCCTGAGTTATTCCGTAGTACTGGGTAGATTCCCACGCGTTACTCACCCGTCTGCCACTCACTCCGAAGAGTGCGTTCGACTTGCATGTGTTAGGCCTGCCGCCAGCGTTCGTCCTGAGCCAGGATCAAACTCTCAGGTTTATTTGAGATTTTGATCGGCTTTGTCACGCTTAAAACTTGCCGATTTCTCGGCATGTTATTGACGAGAACATTTTAACACACCGTCAGCTTCGAAAAGCCGACGTTGTTTGTAACATTCTCGAAACGTGTCTAGCCAAGTCTCTTTTGGCACATCATCCGAAGGAATGACGAATGACTGCCATGCAGGAACTCCGCTACCCACGTTTCTCTTTCTTCCTATTCACTTGTCAAAGAACCAACTTGCCCAGCGGCATGTTGTTTATCGGCCCAAGCTTTCGACCCGGCCGTCGAGATCACCATTTGGTGTTAATCTCTTGAAGAACCTGAGAGCGCACGATTTTTTCGCCAGCGGCGCGCCGCCCTCGTTGTGGAGGGTATATAGGCTCTAGCTTCGCCAACTGTCAACAATGTTTTTTCGAAATATCGAATTTTTTTATAGGGTCTTTTTCGATCACGTCGGACAGGCGTAAAAAACACCCAAAAACCGCGATTTTTGCCCGATAATCGCCAAACTTCTCCCGGCAGTTGGCGAGAAGGACTCGCAGCAGCTGTTAAATGGGGATGGCGGCACGTAGAAAATTTCATTAGTCAGTAAGGCACGCTAGTCAGGGGCAAGTTTGAATTCCGTGAAACGCACCAATCAGGAAAATGTCGAACAAACATTCCTCGGGGACCTCGAGCCCTTAAGCGCAAATCGCGCCAGGGCGGAACTGGACCGTCGGCAAATCTCCGGTCGTTGGCTGGGCGGATCTTTTTTGACAGGCCTCGCATCGATATTTCTCATGGGAGGCGCGCTTTATGCTGCACTAGATGGCCGCCAGCAGTTGGCGATCCCCGCCCAGGCCTATCAGCGAACCGCTGACGCTATGGATTTGCCGGACGATGCGGCCCAGATGGCCACCAAGGGCTCACGGCCGGTTATGGCAATACACGAAGATCGCGCGGATGATTCTGGTCTCATCTTGGTATCGACGATATCCCATGATGGTGAACAGGACGTGGTTCGACTCAAGCCTTTCATGCATTTGGCGACCCCCCTTGCCGTCGCGACCAGGCGAGATTTCGACTATCCGCGCTTCGATCCGCTGGCTATTTTCTCAGAAACCGGCGAAGCCGAACCGATCGCTTCTTCGGCCGATCTTATTTATGGTGCCGATGTCGAAGGCGAAATTTCGTTAAAGACAGAGCCTTTCCCATTTGGCGACCCCAGCATTTCTTCGGTACAGCGCCAAACGCCGGAAGATATTGAAGCTATTATCCGCGACCGCGCACCGGAGCTCAGCATTGGCGCAACTGCGCTGTCTTCCATAAGCTATTTCGATCCCGCACGCTTCTCAACCAAGGACACCAATCTGCTGGATAACCCGGCTCTGACAATTACGGCTGAGAACGTTTCGGTGCTGTCGCGAATCGAAACAGGTGACTTTGACGGCAAACATTACGAAGAACGATTTGCCAGGGTGCGCTCCGAATCGCCAATCGATCTGGTCCTGCAGGGCGAGGGCTTCGACGAACCTACAGCGCAACGGTTCGCTGAAGCGATCGCTTCGAACCTTGCTTCTGGAGAACTCAGCATAGAAGATCGTTTGCGCACGACCTTCGAGATCGACAACAGCATGAGGCAGCCGCTTGAAACGCCGGTACGCGTCAGCGTTTACCGTGGCGGGAGCCACCTTGTTTCCGTCGCGGCAAAAGAAAACGGCGAGTTGGTTTATGCCAGCGCGCCGGATCCGGTGCCTCAACAGCAAAGCCCATCGACGCTTCCCGCCCTGCTCTCAAGAAATCAAATGCCGAATGTTTATGATGCAATATATCGAGCGGCCATGAGCAAGGGGATGACACAGGAAAACGTCAAACAACTGATCCGAATCCTCGCTTTTGACGTTGATTTCAAGTCCAGGGTCACCACACGCGATGCTATCGAATTATTCATGTCAATCGAGGAAGGGCAAACCCAGCCTACTGACGAATCGGAAATTCTCTATGCTCGACTGAAGCTCGGCGATACAGAACGTCAATATTATAGATTCCGTGACGAGGAAACCGGCGTCCTCGGTTATTACGATGAAAGCGGCAAGAGCGCTAAACAGTTCCTGCTGCGTCAGCCCGTCCCAAATGGCCGCTTCCGCTCGCCTTTCGGCATGCGCCGTCATCCTATTACCCGTGTCATGAAAATGCATACCGGAGTCGATTTTTCCGCGCCGCGCGGGACTCCCATTCTTGCCGCTGGCGATGGCGTCGTTGAAAAAGCCGGATGGGCTGGTGGTTACGGGCGCCAGACCGTCATTCGCCATGCCAACGGCTACAAGACCTCTTACAACCACCAGACGGCTTTTGCGAAAGGCGTAAAATCGGGAGCAAGAGTACGTCAGGGGCAGGTCATCGGTTATGTCGGCTCAACCGGTCTGTCGACAGGGCCACATCTCCATTATGAAGTGCTAGTCAATGGCAACCAGGTGAACCCGATGAAAATCAAATTGCCGCGTGGCAAGGTTTTCAGGGGCGAACAACTTGCGTCCTTTGAAGCGGAGCGCGATCGGATCAACAATCTACTGACGGAGCGCCGGGAAGATGATCGAATGTTTGCGGCGAACTAAAGTTCGGCTGGCTTAAGCAATTCGGCGGCCGACCTGTCACCACAGGCCGGCCGCCGAACTTTTTGAACCAAGCTTCGGTCAGGCCGCTTCGTTTTCGCCCTCAGAGCCCTGCTGCGTCTGCAATGGCTGCCCCGTGATATGCAGGCGGTCTTCGGAAACGGTAACTTTAACCTCCATCCCGTCGGTGATTTCTCCGCTGAGAATTTTCTCGGCAAGCTGGTCCTGCAGTGTTGATTGGATGACGCGTTTCAAGGGCCGCGCACCATAGGCAGGGTCATAGCCCTTGTCCGCAAGCCATTCGATTGCCTCATCGTCGAGCTCCAGCGTAATACGCCGGTCGGTGAGCAGCCTTTCCAGCCGTTTCAACTGGATCCGGACGATTTCAGCCATATTAGACCGCTGCAAGCGATGGAAAAGTATGATGTCATCAACACGGTTCAGGAATTCCGGGCGGAAAGCCGCTTTGACGACAGCCATCACTTCGTCGCGAACCTTGTCGACGTCTTCGCCTTCTC